>JBPCSL010000105.1:0-3103 GCA_051007175.1 Candidatus Nanopelagicales bacterium | reverse complement strand
AGGTGGCCGTGCTTCCGCCGGTGTCGACAGCGGACTGGACCAAGGACAACCTCGACGAGCACGTCGCCGACGTCCGTCAGATGTTCCTCGACACGCTGTCGGACTGGCCCCGCACCGCCGCCCCCTAACCCCCTCGTCTTAGTTCCGTGAGTGGTTGGATTTGGGCCGTCTTTCCAACCACTCATGGAACTAAGGCGAGTTTGGGTTGGGCAGGATGACGGTCACGCCGGGCACTTGACCGGGACTGCCGATGGCGGCGAAGGCGTCGGGCACCTCGTCGAGCGCGATGGTGCGAGCAATGAGCAGGTCGGGCCGGATGCGGCCGTCGGCCGCCATGGCGAGCAGCTCGGGGTAGTCGTGGGCTGCCATGCCGTGGCTCCCGAGGACCTGTAGTTCGCGCGCAATGACCCGGTGCATCGGCACGGGCTCCCGGGTTGTCGCGGGCGAGAGCAGGCCCACCTGCACGTGGCGGCCCCGTCGTCGCAGCGACTCGATGGACTGGCGGCAGCTCTCCGCGTTGCCGATCGCCTCGAGCGATACATGGGGGCCGCCGTCGGTGGCTTGGACGATCCGCTCGACGATGTCATCCCCAGGCTCCAGGGCCGTGGCCGCGCCGAAGGCCATGGCAAGCTCCCGGGCCCCGGGGGCCGGATCGACGGCGGTCACCCGCGCGCCGAGGGCCCGGGCGATCATCACTCCCGCAAGGCCGACCCCTCCGCACCCGTGCACGACGACCTCCTCGCCGGACTGCACCCGGCCAACGGATGCGAGGGCTCGAAAGGCGGTCGCCACGCGGCAGCCGAGAGAGGCCGCCGTGGTCATGTCCATGTCGTGGGGCAGCTTCACGAGGTTGACGTCGGCGCGCGGGAGGGCGACGTACTCGGCGAATCCGCCCCAGCCGTCGAAGCCGGGCTGCCATTGATGCGGGCACACCTGGTGGTGGCCTGACTCGCATACGAGGCACTCCCCGCACGCGCAGACGAAGGGCGTGAGCACGCGATCGCCTACGCGCCATCGCGTGACAGCGGGCCCGACGGCAGCGACTGTCCCGGCGAACTCGTGACCGGGGATGTGCGGGAACGACGGGATGTCCTCGTCGTGGCCGTGCCAGCTGTGCCAGTCGCTCCGGCACAGCCCCGCGGCCTCCACGCGGAGCACCACCCCATCCTCGGGTGGCGTCGGGTCGGCGACCTCGGCGACGCGAAGGGGCTGGCGGTATCCGTCGTAGATCACAGCGCGCATGGGGCGAGCCTAGATCCGGTGGTTTCCCGGACACCGGACGTGAGGGCCCTGTTGAATCGCCCCATGGCCGAGGACACCGCGTCACCCCAGTCTCCCGAGGTCCAGCCGGGACTGCAGGCCAACGCCATCGGCTTCGTGGATGCGGTGTCCATCGGCCTCAACTCCACCTCTCCGGCGTACTCCCTGGCGGCCGTGCTCGGGCCGATTGTCGTACTCGTCGGGGTCTCCGCTCCGGGCGTGCTGCTGCTGTCGTTCATCCCCATGCTGCTCATTGCCAGCGCGTTCTTCTTCCTCAACAAGGTCGACCCCGACTGCGGAACGACGTTCTCCTGGGTGACGCGCGCCATGGGTCCCTGGTGGGGATGGATGGGCGGCTGGGCCATCGCCATGACGGGCGTGCTCGTCATCGGAGCACAGGCCGATGTCGCCATCCGCTTCCTCATGCTCACCTTCGGCCAGGACCAGTGGGCGACCAATGACACGCTCGTCCTGGTCCTCACGGTTGCCCTCATCCTGCTCATGACATGGATCTGCGTCGTCGGCACCGAGTTATCGGGACGCGTGCAGACGGTGCTCAACATCGCGCAACTGGCCGCCATCCTCATCTTCGCTAGCGTGGCCGCTTACCGCGGCATCGCCGGCCTCGGCCTTCCTGGTGCAGAGTTGCCGTCGCTGAGCTGGCTCAATCCCTTCTCCGCGGGGACGGCGGCGCTCACCGCCGGGCTCCTCCTCGGCGTCTTCGCCTACTGGGGATGGGAATCGGCCGTCAACCTCAACGAGGAGACCAGCGACTCGTCCAGCACCCCCGGGCGCGCGGCGATCCTGTCCACCGTCCTGCTGCTCGTGGCCTATCTCGGGACGGCGTTCGCCGTGCTCATGCTCGTCGGCCCGGCATTCCTCGCGGACAATGCCGACCAGGAGGAGATGGTCTTCGCGCTCATTGCCCGCGAGGCCCTCGGCGGCTGGGGATGGATCGTCCTCATCGCCGTGTCGATCTCGGCGATCGCCTCCACCCAGACCACGATCATTCCCGCGTCGCGCACGGCCCTGTCGATGGCGAGGCGCACGGCCATCCCCGCGTACTTCGGGGAGATCTCCGTGAAGCACCGCACGCCGGCGGTGTCGACCTGGTGGGTCGCGGGCATCGCGATCGTCTGGTACGTCGTCGTCCGTTTCATCAGCGAGAACGCCTTACTCGACTCGCTGTCGGCGCTCTCACTGCTCATCGCCTTCTATTACTCCCTGACGGGCTTCGCGTGCGCGATCTACTACCGACGTCTCCTTCTCAAGAGCGTCAAGGGCTTCCTCCTCATCGGCGTGGGCCCGGTGGTCGGTGGGCTCCTCCTGATCTGGCTGCTCGTGCAGTCGGCCCTCTCCATGTCCAACCCGGAGAACTCCTACGAGGGGGCCTCGTGGTTTGGCCTGGGACCACCCCTCGTGATCGGCGTGTTCCTCTTCGTTCTGGGCGTGATCTTCATGGTCATCATGCGCGTGGCCAACACGCCCTTCTGGAAAGAGCGTCCTAGCGTGGTCGACCCTGACCTGGTGCCGGTATCCGAAGGCGGTGATGAGCGATGAGCCTGGCCGTCGGCTATGACGGGGGCGCGAGTGCGCGGGATGCGCTGAAGGTCGCCATTGCACTGGCCCGCGATCTCGACGAGCCGCTGCTCGTCGTCTGCGCCGTCGCTCCCGCGGGGGGAATGGGCGAGGAGTACTCCGAGATGGAGGACGCGATCGTCGAGGAGCTCGCGCCCGTGGTCAATGAGGCCGTCATGAGCGCTCGCGAGGCGGGGGTCGAGGCCGAGGCCATCCTCGTCGACGCCGATCCGGTCGGCGCCCTGGAGGCCGTGATGGAGGAACG
>JBPCSL010000104.1:0-24012 GCA_051007175.1 Candidatus Nanopelagicales bacterium | reverse complement strand
GGCTGAAAGCCAGGGTCGTGATGACGATGACCCAGCCGCTGCGCAGGCCCTTCTTCGCGATCGCGTTGTAGCCCAGGCCGCGGAAGGCGATCTCCTCCACGAGGGGAGCACCGAAGGCCACGCAGAGGGCGAAGGCCACGACCGCGGGGTAGGGAGCCTGGGCGCGCAACTCCATGCCCACATCGCCGGCAGCGGAGCTGAGGTCGGGGAAGAGCACCTGGACTCCGGCCGCGATGAGGCCGCCGAGGAGGAGCGCGGCGATGCCGCCGACGATCCCCCAGCCCAGGTCGCGCCAGGTGAGGCGCAGTCCGAGGTCGATGCGGGGGCCATTGCCGCGCAGCGCCGTGACGAGCAGAGGCCAGCCGGCGAGGGCCAGCCAGGGGAGCGTGACGCCCACCATCGTCGTCCATGCGAGCGAGAGCCCGAGGGCGTACGCCGTGCCGACGGCGATCACGGAGAGGACGAGGAAGCCGACGAGCGCGCCGATGAAGCTCGGGATGCCCCAACGGGGTGGACGTAGCACCCGGCCGCGCTCGAGTGCGATGTCGACGGTGACGGGGCAGCCGGGGTAGTCGGCGGGCGTCACCATGCGAGAGGCCGGCGGCAGGGAAGGATCCATGCTCGCCGGCCTCTCGCCGTGGCTCAGTAGCGGTAGTGCTCGGGCTTGAAGGGGCCGGCGACGTCGACCCCCATGTACTCCGCCTGCTGCTTAGTGAGCTCGGTGAGATGCACGCCGAGCGCGTCCAGGTGGAGTCGCGCGACCTTCTCGTCGAGGTGCTTGGGCAGCACGTAGACGCCGACCGGGTAGGAATCGGGGCGCGTGAAGATCTCGAGCTGCGCCAGCACCTGGTTGGTGAAGGAGTTCGACATGACGAAGGACGGATGCCCCGTCGCATTGCCGAGATTGAGCAGGCGCCCCTCCGACAGCACGATGATGGAGTGGCCGTCGGGGAAGGCCCACTCGTCGACCTGCGGCTTGATCGTGCGGCGCACGACCCCGGGGATCTGGGCGAGGCCCGCCATGTCGATCTCATTATCGAAGTGGCCGATGTTGCCGACGATGGCCTGGTGCTTCATCCGCGACATGTGGTCGGCGGTGATGACGTCCTTGCACCCGGTCGCGGTGATGAAGATGTCGGCGCTGTCCACCACATCCTCGATCGTCGCGACCTGGTAGCCGTCCATGGCCGCCTGCAGGGCGCAGATGGGATCGATCTCGGCGACAATGACGCGAGCGCCCTGGCCGCGGAGGGAGTCCGCGCTGCCCTTGCCGACGTCGCCGTAGCCCGCCACGACGGCGACCTTGCCGCCGATGAGGGTGTCGGTGGCCCGGTTGATGCCGTCGATGAGGGAGTGGCGGCAGCCGTACTTGTTGTCGAACTTCGACTTCGTGACCGAGTCGTTTACGTTGATGGCGGGGAAGAGCAGTCGCCCCTCATTGGCCATCTCGTAGAGGCGGTGGACGCCCGTCGTCGTCTCCTCGGTGACGCCGCGGATGCCGCTGGCCACGCGGGTCCAGCGCTGGGGAGCCTCAGCGAGGGAGCGGCGCAGGACCTCGAGAATCACGGCGTACTCCTCGGAGTCCGAGGGATCCGTGCTCGGGACGACGCCGGCGGCCTCGAACTCCTTGCCCTTGTGCACGAGCAGCGTGGCGTCGCCACCGTCGTCGAGGATCATGTTGGGGCCACCGCCGTCAGGCCACAGCAGGACCTGCTCGGTGCACCACCAGTACTCGGGAAGGGTCTCGCCCTTCCACGCGTAGACCGGGACGCCCTGCGGGTTGTCCGGGGTTCCGTTCGGGCCGACGACGACGGCCGCCGCGGCGTGGTCCTGCGTGGAGAAGATGTTGCACGACGCCCAGCGCACCTCGGCGCCGAGCGCGACCAGGGTTTCGATGAGCACCGCGGTCTGGATCGTCATGTGCAGGCTGCCCGTGATTCGGGCACCCTTGAGGGGCTGCGTGGGGCCGAACTCCGCGCGCATGGCCATGAGGCCGGGCATCTCGTGCTCGGCAAGCCGGATCTCGTCGCGGCCGAAGGGGGCCAGGGACAGGTCGGCAACCTTGTAATCAGGAGTGGACATAGGGGTACCTCGGGGATTCACACTGTGGATCCGGCGAACGGCACGAGGCTTCGATGGTTCCCGGTAGGTAGGCCCAGGATACCCGCTCCCGAGGACTTGCGCGTCCACAGGAGGCCCCCGTGGCCTGGTGCCGCGTCCGGGGATGTGCCCTGATGTCCCATGCGTCACGCGCGACACGAGCCGGGCTTCCTGCGCAGCATCCTCGACCTGGTCCATCCGCTCGCCTGCGCTGCCTGCGGGGAGCCGTCTGCTGGGCTGTGCCCCGAGTGCGCGGCGGGCCTGGCGGTCAGGCCCTTCGCGCATCGCCCGCGGCCCTGCCCTCCCGGCTGTCCACCGGTGTACGCCGCATGCGCGTACGACGGTGTCGCGCGACGGGTGGTCATCGGGTGGAAGGAGCGCGGGCATCGCGGTGCGGTCGAGGCGCTAGGGGCACTGCTCGCCGCCGCCATCGCGAGGGGCTCCGATGCCGAGCAGGTCGACGGGCCCCTCCTGCTGGTGCCGGTGCCCTCGTCCGTCGCCGCTCGCCGTGCCCGCGGCGAAGACGTCCTCATGAGAGTGACGCGCCGCGCCGGTGCCGAACTGCGCGCCGCGGGACGCATCGCTCGTGTCCAGTCCGTCCTGGCCCTGTCGAGGACCCCGGATGACCAGGCCGGCCTGGATGCCGGAGCGCGGATGGCCAATCTCCGCGGTGCCATGACGGCCCGGGATCGTCGCGCGGGTGGCGAGATCGTCGTCGTCGACGATGTCGTCACCACGGGGGCGACGCTCGTGGAGGCAACGCGGGCCTTGGCATTGGCGGGCCATCCGGTGGGATTCGCGGCGACGATCGCGGCGACCCTGCGTCGAGGGCGGCTGTGACGGCGGTGCTGCGGCCGGGGGCTAGCGTGGCGACCGTGGACGCGGAGACCGGCGTGATGGTGGCCGTCGCCTCACCGCTCCTGGCGCGAGGCCTGTGCGCCTTCATCGACGAGTCGGAGGGGATCCGAGTCGTGGGCCGGGCCGGCGACGCGGACGCGGTGGTTGCCTGCGATTCGGCGCACGTCTGCATCTGGGATGCGGGCCTCGACGACGCAGCGCTCTCGGGCCTCTCGGACATCGTGGCGAGGAGACCGGGGCTCGGCATCGTGCTCGTCGCGCGCGAAGGGCGGCCGCTCGACATCTCCCTGGCATTTCGCGCGGGAGCGACGGCGATCATCGACCGGGATGTCGACGAGCGTGGGATGCGCGAGGCGATCACGGCTGCGCAACAGTCCCGTCCGGTCGTGCTGGCGGGCGCGATGGGTGCCCTCTGGGATCAGGTCGCCTCGACCGCGCGATCCTCGCTGCCGCCGCTGACTCGCCGCGAGCGGCAGGTGCTGGAGCTCATGGGACGCGGCCTGGGCAACCGGGCGATCGCCGAGGAGCTCTTCATCAGCGAGAACACCGTGAAGAACCACGTGAGGAGCCTGCACGAGAAGCTGCAGGTCCACTCGCGGACCGAGGCGGTCGTGCGGGCCGCCCAGGAGGGAATCGTGGAGATCGGCCCGAAGGGGGCCGTCTAGGATGCTGCGGTGGGCATCCTCGACAAGATCCTCCGCGCCGGCGAAGGCAAGACCCTCCGCACCCTGGAGGGCATTTCCCGGCAGGTGAACGCCATCGAGGAGGACTTCCTCGCGATGACCGACGAGGAGCTCAAGGCCCTCACGCCGGAGTACCGCAAGCGGCTGGACGAGGGGGAGACGCTCGACGACCTCCTGCCCGAGGCCTTCGCCACGGTCCGCGAGGCCGCGCGGCGCACGCTGGGGCAGCGCCACTACGACGTGCAGATCATGGGCGGCGCGGCCCTCCACCTCGGCAATATCGCCGAGATGCGCACGGGCGAGGGTAAGACCCTCGTGGCGACCCTGCCGTCCTACCTCAACGCGCTGTCGGGCAACGGCGTGCATGTCGTCACGGTGAATGACTACCTGGCCGAGCGAGATTCCGAGTGGATGGGCCGCATCCACCGTTTCCTCGGACTCGAGGTGGGCGTGATCCTCGCCCACATGACGCCGGCAGAGCGGCGCGTCGCCTACGAGGCCGACATCACCTACGGCACCAACAACGAGTTCGGATTCGACTACCTGCGCGACAACATGGCGTGGTCCAAGGAGGAGATGGTCCAGCGCGGCCACAACTTCGCCGTGGTCGACGAGGTCGATTCCATCCTCATCGACGAGGCTCGTACGCCGCTCATCATCAGCGGCCCCGCGGATCAGCCGACCAAGTGGTACGCCGAGTTCGCCAGCATCGCCACCATCCTCAAGATCGACGAGGACTACGAGGTCGACGAGAAGAAGAAGACCATCGGCGTCCACGAGCAGGCCATCGACAAGGTCGAGGATCAACTCGGCATCGACAACCTATACGACACCGTCAACACGCCGCTCGTCGGCTTCCTCAACAACGCCATCCGCGCCAAGGAGCTCTTCAAGCGAGACCGCGACTACGTGATTCTCGACGGCGAGATCCTCATCGTCGATGAGCACACCGGACGCCTGCTCAAGGGGCGCCGTTACAACGAGGGCCTGCACCAGGCCATCGAGGCGAAGGAGGGGGTGGAGATCAAGGCGGAGAACCAGACGCTGGCGACCATCACCCTGCAGAACTACTTCCGCCTCTACGACAAGCTCTCCGGCATGACGGGCACGGCCATGACCGAGGCCAATGAGTTCTACCAGATCTACAAGCTCGGCGTGGTGCCCATTCCGACCAACCGCCCGATGGTGCGCCAGGACGAGGCTGACCTCGTCTACCGCACGGCATCCGCGAAGTACGCCGCCGTCCTCGACGACATCGAGGAGAAGCACGCGGCGGGCCAGCCGGTGCTCGTCGGCACGACAAGTGTCGAGAAGAGCGAGCTCATCGCGCACGAGTTGAAGAAGCGCGGCGTCCGGCACGAAGTGCTCAACGCGAAGAACCACGAGCGCGAGGCCTCCATCGTCGCGGAGGCCGGGCGCAAGGGCGCGGTCACTGTCGCCACCAACATGGCCGGCCGCGGCACCGACATCATGCTCGGCGGCAACCCCGAGTTCCGGGCGTCCCAGGAGCTGGAGCGCCGCGGCCTCGACCCCGTCGAGGACCCCGAGGGCTACGAGAAGGCCTGGCCGGAGGCGATCGCCGCCGCGCAGGATTCCGTCAAGGCCGAGCATGAGGAGGTCGTCGAGCTGGGCGGCCTCTACGTCCTGGGCACCGAGCGCCACGAGTCCCGGCGCATCGACAACCAGCTGCGCGGCCGCTCGGGCCGCCAGGGCGACCCGGGCGAGTCCCGCTTCTACCTTTCGCTCGAGGACGACCTCATGCGCCTGTTCAAGGCGGACATGGTTGATGCCTTCCTGCGCCGCTTCAATGTCCCCGACGATGTGCCCATCGAGGCGAAGATGGTCTCCAACGCCATCCGGTCGGCGCAGACGTCCGTCGAGGCGCAGAACTTCGAGATCCGCAAGGACGTCCTCAAGTACGACGATGTCCTCAATCGGCAGCGCCTGGTGATCTACGACGAGCGTCGCCAGGTGCTCGAGGGCGCTGACCTGCAGGAGCAGGTCCGCTCCTTCATGGACGATGTCGTTACCGAGTACGTGCGGACGGCGACGTCGGAGGGCTACGCGGAGGACTGGGATCTCGAGCAGCTCTGGACCGCGCTGCGCCAGCTCTACCCGGTGGGCGTCGCCATCGAGGAGCTCGAGCAGCAGTCCGGAGGCGGCCGTTCCGGCCTCACCACGGAGTTCCTCGTCGAGGAACTGACCAATGACATCCATCTCGCCTATGACCGGCGCGAGGAGGAGCTCGGCGAGGAGGTCACGCGCGAGCTCGAGAGGCGAGTCGTGCTGTCCGTGCTCGACCGCAAGTGGCGCGAGCACCTCTACGAGATGGACTACCTGCGCGATGGCATCGGGCTGCGGGCCATGGCCCAGCGCGACCCGCTCATCGAGTACCAGCGCGAGGGATACGAGCTCTTCAACGCCATGATGGACGGCATCAAGGAGGAGTCCGTCGGCTTCCTCTTCAATGTCGAGGTGCAGGCGCCGACCTCCGTCGAGGCCGCTGCTCCGGCCGCCGCCCCTGAGGAGGCGGCTGCCCCGGCTGCCGCCGAGCCAGTTCAGCCCAAGGCCACCATCAACGCCAAGGGACTGGGGCCCGCGCGCCCGCGCCTGCTCGAGTACTCCGCCCCGTCAGCCGAGGGCGGCGTCGTGCACGAGGCACTCCAGGCCGATGGCGAGGAGTCAGTCGAGGTCGATCCCAACGCGAGTCGGGCCGAACGACGTCGGGCGCAGCGCGCCAATCGCAAGCGCTCGTGAGCGCGGTCGTCCGCGACGCGCCCCACCGACCGGTCTTCGTCGGCGGCACCGGCCGCAGCGGCACGACCATCGCGGGACGCCTGCTCGGCCACCATCGCGACCTCGGCTCGACCAATCCACGCGAGCTGAGGTTCGTCGCCTCGACGGGCGGCGTGGCCGATGCCTACGCCACCTCGCAGGGAGCCCTCGTCGGCGCGAGCGCGGTGACGCCCCCACAGGTGGTCGACAACCTCTGGGCGCACTGGTTCCAGCGCGTGAAGCCTTCCGGGGCCACCGGCGGCCTCTACCGGCGGCTGGACCGCGACGAGATGGCCGAGGTGTGCGCCCGCTACGTCGAGGAGTTTGCGGAGGATCCCTACGCTGCATCGCGCCGCTTCACGGAGACGATCGTCTCGTCGCGCGTCCGGCGTGACCCGGACTCTCGCTGGGTGGATACGACGCCGGCCAATGCCCGCGCCGCCGATCGGGTCCTCGCTCTCTTCCCCGAGGGCGTCGTCGTGCACATGATGCGTGACGGGCGTGACGTGGCCGCGTCCTTCGTGTCCAAGCCCTTCGGCCCCAGCGAGGTCTTCGCCGGCCTCGATGCCTGGCGTGACCGGATGATCGAGGCGTGGCGCGCTGAGCAGGCGAGCCCTCCGGGCAAGGTCGTGCGGATCGACCTGGAGGAGCTGGCTGTCACCAGCCGGGAGGAGACCCTGGCCCGCCTGCTCGCGGCCATCGACGTGCCGGATGATCCTGCGCTGCGGGAGTGGTTCGACGAGAAGGTGCTCGCGCACCAGGCCCATATGGGGCGCTGGCGTCGCGACTACGACGACGCGACGGCGGCGAGAATCGATGCCCGCTACGCCGAGATCGTCGCCGAGCTCGACTCGCGCGGCGTACCGCACCCTTGATCGCCGGTCGCGCTCGCGACCGGTCCTAGGGCGGCCGCGAGCTGCGTGAGTTGCTTGAGAAGGCGAATCCGCAGCGGCGCTGTCTCCTCCATGAGCATGCGCTGCTCGGCGACGTACTCCTGCCGTCCCCCGGGTGTCTCGACGCGGATAGGCCGCAGCCCGAAGGGGGTCATGTCGTAGGGCGAGGCCCTCATGTCGAGCTCGCGGGCGCGGGTGGCGAGCTCGCGGCAGTCCATCACGAGGTCAGACGGCACGAGGGGACTGAACCAGAAGGCGTACTTGTAGAGGTCCATGGAGGCGTGCAGGCAGCCCGGCTGGTCCATCTCCGGCTGACGCTGCCGTGTCGGAAGGTGGGCGTTCAGCGGCTGCGCCTCCGGGGTGAAGAAGCGAAAGGCGTCGATGTGCGTGCAGCGCAGTCCGATGTCATCCACCGTCGAGGCGATCTTGTCGACCGGAAGGCGCAACGGCAGGGAGGCGTGCCGCACGTCCTCCTGTGGCAGCCGGTAGACCATGGCCCACTCGTGCAGCCCGAAGCAGCCGGTGGAGGCCGGTCGCGATCCGATGCCCTCAAGGATGCGCACCGCGAGGTCGAGGCGCTGGCGTCGCGGCGCCAGGGCGGCGATGTCGGCCGTGACGCCGTCCCCTTCGGACCGGTAGCCCGTCAGCTGCAGGTAGGGGCGGGTGCGACCACCGCGCAGGACGACGCCATGGCCGGGATGCCAGGTGGCGAGCTTGGCGGGGGAGTAGGGGTAGTACTCGAAGAGGAAGTCCTCCACCGCATGGGACTCCCCGCGCGCGCGCCGGTCGAGGCGACGGCGTACCCACGGCTCCACGCGTCGCCCGTGCGCCTCCGCCCGTGGGACCCACTCCGCCTCGTCCACGCCCGAAGGCTATGCCCCGCCCCGCATCCCCCAGCCCACCCCGCCAGTCGCGTCTTAGTTCCGCGAGTGGTGGGAAATGGCGGTCGAAACCAACCGTTCGCGGAACTAAGACGCGCGGGAGCGTCAGGTGACGGCGACGAGACCCATGTCGGCGCAGCCGCGCTCCAGGTGCTCGAGGCCGAAGGCATCGACGGGCCCGTGTGCGCCGGGAGCGACCGTGCGCGTCGCCGCCATCGCGGCACCCCACGCCAGCAGGTCCGCCGTCAGGTCATAGGGGGAGGGGCCCTCGAGTCGCACGGACGCGAGCGGCCGGCCCACCGCATCACTCGCGTCGGCCTGCACGACCGTGCGGGCACCGGCGCGCCCGGCAGCATCGGGACCGGTGCCGGTCGTGCGCGCGGCGCGGCGGCTCACCCAGCGCGACATGCCCGTGCCGACCCTGGGCAGGCTCGCGAGCGCGCCCAGTGCCGTGCCGGCGTAGGCCGCCGGAGTCGTCCAGCGACCGGCCCAGCCGAGCCACACCTCGACGTCGGCGAGACCGTCATCGAGCATCGGCAGGGACAGGTGCTCGCTGCCGGCCACCGGCAGGCCCGACCACTCGCGGCTCCGGCCGAGGTCGAAGGTCCGTGTGCGTCCGCCTGCGGTGCGGCGTTCGACAATGGTGCCGCCCGAGAAGGCATATGACGGCGCGAGGAGCACCCCCGCTGCGCTCGCGCGGGTCCCCGAGCTGATGCCGAAGGATCCGTCGATGAAGTAGCCGATGTCGAGTCGCGAGGCCGGTCGCCCCGCCTCCCGGCATCGACGCAGGGCGAGTGCACCCGCGAGGTTGCCGGGCACGTAGTCGTAGCCGAACGCCGTCATGAGCCGCGCGCCCGTCCCCTGAGCCCGCGGCCCCCAGTCCTGGAAGACGCGGCGGATGAAGGGCGGCTCGCCGGTCGAATCGAGGTATGCCGCTCCCGCGTCGACGGCGGCCTCGACGGCGGCGCTGCCGAGCTCCATGAAGGGGCCCACGGTGGTGACGAGCACGTCCTCGGGCGACTCGAGCAGGTCGCGCACGCTCCGGGGATCGCTCACGTCGGCGATGGCGGTGCGCGGCACCACGTCGCGTGATGGCGCGAGCGGGGCAAGCCTGTCGGCAAGGCGCGCCACCGCCTCATGATGACGGCCGGCGAGGACGGGTGCGAGTCCCGCGCGCACCATGGCCTCGGCGGTGAGCCGGCCGGTGTAGCCCGTGGCTCCCAGCAGGACGATGCGCATGGCGGCCACGCTAGCCTGACGTCGTGGATCCCACTCCGTCGGCTGCGCATCAGGGGCCAGCCTCGGTCCCGGGTGAGCTCCTCCCGGACATCACCTCGGATGAAGGCGTGGAGTCCTTCGACGACCGCCACTACCTCGAGCAGCGGCCGCCACATCACGGCTGACTCAGGCGTCTAGAGCAGGCACCGCCGCAGGGCCAACGGGCTGCCCGGCAATTGCGACGTTCCCTCCCGTGCCCCAGTGCTCGGGCCTAGTCTCGGCGGGGAAGCGCGAGGAGGAGTGCAATGGATCAAGGGACCGTCCGCGAGTTCGTGAGAGCGAGCGGCGAGGATCCGACAGGGCAGTGGCAGCCGGGCGATGCGTGGCTGGCGGGAGGAACGTTTCTGTTCTCCACGCCCCTTCCCGAGCTGCGTCGCCTCGTCGACCTGACCGGACTGGGCTGGACCAGCCTTGACGTGACACCGCAGGGGCTGCGGATCGCGGCCACCTGTCGCGTAGTGGAGCTCTATGACTTCGCTCCTCCCGCGGAGTGGACGGCGGGGCCTTTCCTTCGCGAGGCCGTCGACTCCTTCCTGGCAGGATTCAAGATCTGGAACAACGCGACGGTGGGTGGCAACATCTGCACATCGCTACCCGCCTCTCCGATGACGACGATGAGTGCGGCGTTGGACGCGACCCTGGAGATCTGGGGCCCGGGAGGGTCTCGTCGCACGTCGAGCGTCCCGGATTTCATCCTCGGCAATCACGTCAACGCGCTGCAACCGGGCGAGCTCCTACGCGCCATCGACATCCCGGCCGCATCGTTGCATCGCCGCTACTCGTATCAGCGCTTCACGCTCACCAAGCACGGCCGCTCGAGCGAATTCCTGGTGGGCACGACCGACCCGGCCGTTCGGGACCTTCATCTCACGATCACCGCCGCCACATCGAAGCCCTTCGTCCTGCGCTTCGCTGCTATGCCCACCCCGGACGAATTGCGCGCGGCGATTGATGACGGCGTGCGCGACGGCGATTACTTCGACGATCCCAATGGAAGCCCCGCCCACCGCAAGCACATGACGTACCACCTGGCGGAAGTCATTCGCATGGACCTCGCTGGGGAGGCGTGATGACCTTCATCGTCAACGACCAGGAGTTCTCGAGTTCGCCGGCGCCAGGCCAATGCCTTCGCACCTTCCTGCGCGATCTCGGCCATACGGGGGTCAAGAAGGGATGCGACAGCGGAGATTGCGGCGCCTGCACCGTGTGGGTCGACGGGCGCCCTGTCCATAGCTGCATCACCTCGGCCGAGCAGATGCGAGGCCGCAGTGTGACGACCATCGAAGGCCTGGCCGATGGGGACGCGCTCCATCCGATGCAGGATGCCTTCCTGAAGTCGCCCGGATTCCAGTGCGGCTTCTGCACCGCCGGGATGATCATGACCTGCGCCTCGTTGAGCGAGCAGCAGCGGTTGGACCTGCCGGCAGCCTTGCGGGGCAGCCTGTGCCGGTGCACGGGCTTCCGGGCGATCCACGATGCGATCGACGGGATCGCGCACGTGGAGACCGATGTCTCGCCCGGCAAGGAGATCGGGGCCAGTGTGGGCGCCATCGAGGGTCGCGGGGTCGTGACCGGATCCGTGCGCTACACCCTCGATGAGGTGCCGACGGGCGCCGCCCACATCAAGGTGGTGCGCTCGCCGCATGCGCACGCGCGTGCCGTCAGCATCGATACGACCGCGGCTCGCGCCGTGCCGGGGGTGCTCGCTGTCTACACATGGGAGGACGTGCCGCGCAAGAGGTTTACGACCGCGCTGCACGAGAACCACCTCGTGGAGCCCGATGACACCCTCGTGCTCGATCGGGTGGCCCGATTCAAGGGCCAGCGCATGGTGGCGGTCGTGGGCGAGACTGTCGCGGCCGCCGAGGAGGGCTGCCGCCAGGTGGTCATCGAGTGGGAGGTGCTCCCGGCCGTCTTCGACATCGAGGAGGCCATGCTCCCGGGGGCGCCCCACGTGCACGACCGCAGCGAGGACGCCTGGATAACCCAGCCGGAGAAGAACCTGCTCACCGACATGAGCTTCGGCCGTGGTGATGTCGACGAGGCACTGGCGACTGCCGACGTGGTCCATCGCGCCACCTACCGCACTCCCCGACAGTCCCATGCCCAGCTCGAGACGCATGGGAGCGTGGCGTGGGTCGACGCCGACGGCATGGTGCACGTGCGCACGAGCTCACAGGCCCCGTTCATCTGCAAGGAGAAGATCTCCTACGTTTTCGGCATCCGACGCGACCTCGTGCACGTCTTCACGGGACGCGTGGGCGGCGGCTTCGGGAGCAAGCAGGAGATGCTCACCGAGGACCTGTGCGTGCTCGCGGCGCTCGACCTGCGTATCCCAGTCCAGTGGGAGTGGACCCGCGAGGAGGAGTTCATCGGGGGGACGTCGCGTCACCCGATGATCATCGAGGTTGCCCTCGGGGCCACGCGTGATGGCGAGCTCACGGCCATGGCGATCGATGTGACCTCCAACACCGGTGCCTACGGCAATCACGGAGGAGAGACTCTGGGCGCGAGCTCCGCAGCCCTGGCCTGGTATCGCTGCCGCAACAAGCGGTTCAGCGGACGGGCCGTCTACACCAATACGGTCCCGGCCGGCGCCATTCGCGGCTACGGAGCGGCGCAGCCGACCTTCGCGATGGAGTCGGCGATCGACGAACTCGCCGGAGTGCTCGGCATGTCGCCCCTCGAGTTCCGTCGCCGCAATGCGGTGCAGCCGGGCGACAACCTGGCCGTAGGAGGTGCGCCCATCGACGAGTGCCTAGGCAGTTATGGCCTCGACCAGTGCCTCGACATGGTGCAGGGCGCCATCGAGTCCGGTCCGTCGTTACCCGCACCGCAGGGGCCCGAGTGGTCGACCGGAACCGGCTATGCGATGTCGATGTACGACACGTCCCCTCCCACTGAGCACCGCTCGGAGGCGAGTGTCGAGCTCCTTCCCGATGGCACCTACCTGGTGCGCGTAGGCACATGCGAGTTCGGCAACGGGACGACGACCAGTCATGTGCAGTTCGCTGCGGCGGCCCTGGGCACGACGATGGACCGCGTCGCCATTCGCTTCGGAGACACGGCCGAGTCCGGCTGGGACACGGGCGCCTTCGCGCAGACGGGGCTCTTCGTGGCAGGGCGGGCCGTGACGTACGCCGCCCAGGGGCTGCGCCATCGACTGCTGGAGTACGGCGAGCGCGTGCTCGGCGAGGGGGCGAACATCGAGCTGCTCGCGGACTCGATCGTCGCTGATGGGCGGCAAGTCTCGCTCGCGGAGCTCTGGCAGCGGGCGGATGCCGAGGGAGTGGCCCTGAGCCAGGCCCGCAAGGCGTATGGATCACCCGTCAGCGTCGGCTTCAACGTCACCGGCGTCCGTGCTGCCGTCAACAGCATCACCGGGGAGATCCGCCTGCTGCAGGTGGCGCACGGCATCGATGCGGGGACGGTCATCAACCCCCAGCAGCTGCGTGGCCAGGTGGAAGGCGGCGTCACCATGGGCATTGGCTTTGCCATGACCGAGTGGTGGCAGATGGACGACGAGGGCACCGTGCTGAACCCGGGCATCCGGATGTATCGCATCCCCAACTTCGCCGATGTGCCGCACATCCAGGTGTACTTCGCTGACGACGAGGACACGGTGGGGCCGTTCGGCGCCAAGGGTTGCGCAGAGTCGCCCATCGATCCCGTGGCTCCGGCGATCGCCAATGCCGTGGCCGATGCCACGGGAGTGCGCTTTCGCGAGCTCCCGCTGGTGCCCCCGCTCATCTTCGAGGAGTTGTACGCCGCCTACCTGCAGCAAACGGCGGCCTCCTGACCCGGCGGTGCGTCAGTCGGCCTGCGTGCCCTTGGCCTGCTGCTGCAGCAGGTCGCGAATCTCCTCGAGCAGCTTGACGTCGGCGGGCCGGGTGTCCACACCGCCCTGCCCGGTCATCGCGCGGTACTTGTTCATGGGCAGGACGAAGAAGAAGTACAGGGCCGCGAGGGTGACGAAGAAGGTGATGACCGCTCCGATGAGCAGGGCGAAGTTGATCTCGTAGCCGTCCGAGAGTGTGAGCGTGCCGCCGATCCCGTCGCTGCCGCCGACGAAGTGCAGGATCCAGCCGACGATGGGCTCGATCAGTGACTTGGTGACCGCGGCCACGAGGGCGGCCAGAGCGGTGCCGACGGCGACGGCAACCGCCAGGTCGATGACGTTGCCGCGGAAGACGAACTCCTTGAACCCCTTGATCATGACCTCTCCTCGTGCGCATGGACCCCTCATCGCAGGATCGCGGAGAGGCCGCCTTGGGTGCTGGCCGATGCCAGGCGGATCGCGGTCGCGCGATCCGCGGCAACGAGGACGAGGCTACCGCTGCTGCGGTCGGCGGACGGGCCGAAGCCCAGGTGTCGCGGGACGGTGATGACACGCACCGCCTCGGCGAGGACGTCGGCCTCGCCCGTCCTGCTCGCGCGCACGATGTCGACCCGCATTCCCGGCGTGAGCAGGGCCGCGACCTCGGCGTCGGCCAGTCGCACGGGTGCCACGAGTGTCCCTCCATCACTGGACAGCGGCTCCGCGGCCAGTCGAGTCCGTGTGACGACCTCGCCGGCCGACAGGGCGGTGCTCACCGTGCGGCCCAGGGCGTCCGCGAGAGTGGGGATCGCGCCGGGAGCGGCGTACTCGAGCGGGATCTCCGCCATCGCTAGGTCACTCGCCTGAAGGGTCGAGCCCGCGGGGATGTCGGTGGCCGCGACGATGAGCGTGGTGGCGGGCGCTGAGGCAGGCCGCAGTGCGGAAAGTCCGAGGAGCACGGCGATGAAGGCCACGAGGGCGGCGACGATGCGGCGATGCCGACTCAGATACATGCGCAGGGCCTTCACGGCCGGGACGCTAGCCATCACCCGGTGATCGTGCGGACCGCTGTCCACAGGCGCTCAGGCGGCGCTGGATCCCCCGCCGGTGGTGCCGGACGTGCTCGATGCGGGCGCGGGCTTCGCGCTGGTCGTCGAGCCCGATGTCGAGCCCGATGTCGAGTCCGACTTCGATTCGGACTTCGCGTCGGCCTTCGTGTCGGTCTTCGTGTCGGACTTGGCGCTGTCCGACGAGCCGCGCGAATCGTTGCGGTAGAAGCCGGAGCCCTTGAACACGACGCCGACATTGCCGAAGCGCTTGCGCAGTGATCCCGCGCACGCGGGGCATTCGGTCAGGGGGTCATCGGAGAACGACTGCACGGCCTCGAGCTCGTGGCCGCAATCGGAGCAGACGTACTCGTACGTGGGCACCGCACCTCCCGGGATGAGGCGCCTAGATTAGCACTCGGATATAGGGAGTGCTAACTGTGGATGACGCGTCAGGGCGAGGGCGCGGGCCCGGATAGGGTCCTGTCTCGTGACGATCCTCGCCCAGGGCCTCGGGAAGTCCTTTGGGTCCATGCGTGCCGTCGACGACCTGTCCTTCGAGGTGCCCGACGGCGTGGTGACCGGATTCCTCGGGCCCAACGGCGCGGGCAAGTCCACGACCATGCGCCTCATGCTCGGCCTCGACCGGGGCCAGGGACGCACTCTCTTCGAGGGCGCCCCGCTCGTTGACCATCCCCAGGCGAGTCGCGTCGTCGGCACCCACCTCGATGCTCGACCGTTCCTCCCGGGGCGCACGGCGCGCGACCACCTGCGCATGCTCGCGACAGATGCGCGCCTGCCTGCCGCACGCATCGACGAGGTGCTGGAGATGGTCGGCCTCACCGAGGTCGCCGACAAGCGCCCGAAGGGCTTCTCCCTGGGCATGGCCCAGCGACTCGGCCTGGCTGGCGCGGTGCTGGCCAACCCCCGGGCGCTCATGCTCGACGAGCCGGCCAATGGCCTCGACCCGCAGTCGATCCAATGGCTGCGCGAGTTCCTCCGCCACTACGCCGAGCGGGGCAACGCCGTCCTCGTGTCCAGCCACCTGCTGAGCGAGATGCAGTTGATGGCGCAGCACGTCGTGGTGATCGCGCGAGGCCGGCTGGTCGCGGACGGCACCGTCGACGAGCTGGTCTCGCAGCGCAGCGACGTGCTGGTGCGCAGCGGCGATCCCGCGCGCCTCGCCGAGGCCCTCGCGCAAGCCGGCGCCCAGGTCGAGACGTCGGGGTCGGATGGGCTCGCGGTTCTCGGCCTGTCGACCGACCAGGTCGGGGCGGTCGCCTTCGAGTCGGGAGTGGCCCTGCGCGAGCTGACCGAGCGGCGGGCCAGCCTCGAGGAGACCTTCATGGAGCTCACCGGCGATAGCCAGCAGTTTGCCTTCGGGGAGTCGTCATGATGGGGCCGCTGCGCTACGAGTGGGTCCGCATCTCCACGGTGCGGTCGACGTGGTTCCTCATTGCGCTGAGCGTCGTCGTCTCTGGCGGACTCGCCCTCTTCGTGTCCTGGCTCGTCGGCGCGGTAGGAGACGCTGCGGGTGGCCCGCCCGACGGGCAAGGGCCGGGCGGCGTCGCGAGCTTCCTCCCGCTGGCCGCGGCGGTGCTGTGCACGATCGGCGCGGCTTCCTTCGGGCAGGAGTACCGGCACGGGCTCATCCGCATCACGCTCTCGACATTCCCGCGTCGTACTCCGGTCTTCATCGCCAAGGCGCTCATGGTGGCGCTGGTCATCGCGGCGGCGTCGCTCCTCGTCATCGGCGGGCTGGTCCTCGCAGAGGCGCTGGGGGGCGCCATTGGCGGGCAGGGCCTCACGTGGGATGACTCCGTCTGGGGGATGACGGGCGTGCGCGCCATCCTCTTCGTCGTCCTCTTCGTCCTCATCGCCTTCGCGCTCACCGCGCTCACCCGAAATCAGCCGCTCGGCATCATCGCCCCGATCGTGCTCGCGGCGGTGGTGGAGCCCATCGTGGGCACCGTCGCCTTCGTCCAGGGCTGGGCCTGGATGGACTGGGCCCTGCCGTTCTCGGGGGGCGCCGCCGCGGTGAGCACCGAAGGAGCCGAAGCCTGGGGCCATCTCGGCGTCTTCGCCGCATGGTTCCTCGTGCTCGCCATCCCCGCCTGGATCCTCTTCGAGAAGCGCGACGCCTAGCGAATGTCGCGATCCGAACCCTCGCGCGCGCAGGCCTTCGCTGCGGTGGCTGCGGGGGGCGCGATCGGCGCCCTGGCGCGATGGGGAGTGGATGTCGCCATCGAGGCCACTGGTCGGCATGCGGCCTGGGCGACGCTCAGCGTCAATGTCGCGGGCTGCCTGCTCATGGGCCTTCTCGTCTCCTACGTCCTCAGCCACCCCGACCGGCACGGGCTGTGGCGACCCTTCCTGGGGATCGGCGTCCTCGGCGGGTTCACGACCTTCTCCGCCTTCGCCGTCGACACCGTCGCCCTGATCCTCGGGGGCAGCCCGGCCTGGGCTCTGGCCTACCTCGTTGCCTCCGTTGCCGGCTCGCTTGCGGCCGTGTGGGCTGGATTCGCGGCGGGGCGTGCCCTGCGACGCAGGAGCACGTCGTGACGGGGCTCGCACTCATCGCCGTGGGGGGCGCTCTGGGCGCGATGGGTCGCTACCTGCTGTCGCTCTGGCGCACTCCGGGATTTCCCTACGGGATTCTCATGGCCAATGTCGTGGGATCCCTTCTGCTCGGCATCCTCGTCGCCGGTGCCCCACGCGCAAGCTTCCTGCTGGTCGGCGTGGGATTCTGCGGTGCGCTGACGACCTTCTCGACGTTCTCCCTGGACACGCTCGTGCTCGCTCGAGAAGGCCGGCGTACCGCGGCCGTGGCCAACGTCGCGATGTCCGTCGCTGCGTGCCTGGTGGCAGCGGGCATCGGCCTGGGGATCGGCAGCGTGCTGTTCAGTCGCTGAGGCAGCTGACGATGCGCGTGGGCGTGATGATCGCGTCGACGAGCATGTCGTGCGCCTCCCGGGGGATCTCGCCGTCGGGAAGCACGTCTTCGTCGCGGACGATGGCCGCGATCGCGGGGCGATCATGCGGCGGAAGTCCCGCGAGGACTCGGTCGTAGTAGCCGCCGCCCTTGCCCAGTCGCGAACCGTCGGCACTGACCGCGAGCGCGGGCACGAGCAGTGCGCGCACCGGAAGCAGGTCCACCGCCTCGCCCGTGGGCTCGGCGATCCCCATCGAGGACACCTGCGACGTCGGGCCTTGCGGCACCCACGCGAGGTGGTCGCCGTCGACGCGCGGGAGCAGCACCTCGTAGTCCCGTTCGTGCAGTGCCGCCAGCAGTGCCGCCGTCTCGGGCTCTGTCCCGTAGGAGGAGTAGCACGTCACCCGCAGGGGGCCGGGCACGCCGTCGAGGAATTCGAGGACACGTGCGGCGAGAGCATGGGGGTCCGCGGGAGGCCCCTCCCGGCGCCCGGCACGGACGTGCTCGCGCACCCGGGCCTTGGCGGCGGCTGACGTCACGGGGTCATTCTCTAGGGTGTGCCCATGCGCGTCACGAAGGCGGTCATTCCGGCAGCCGGGCTGGGCACGAGATTCCTGCCCGCCACCAAGGCCACGCCGAAGGAGATGCTGCCGGTCGTCGACAAGCCCGCCATCCAGTACGTCGTGGAGGAGGCGGTCGGTGCTGGCCTCGACGACATCCTCTTCATCACCGGTCGGAGCAAGCGCCCGCTGGAGGACCACTTCGATCGCAACCTCGAGCTGGAGTCGGCCCTGGAGGCCAAGGGCGACGACGATCGTCTCGCGCTCGTGACCGAGTCCAATGACCTGGCGCGCATCCACTACGTGCGGCAGGGCTCGCCCCTCGGCCTGGGCCACGCGGTCCTGATGGCACATCAGCACGTCGGCGACGAGCCCTTCGCGGTCCTCCTGGGCGATGACCTCATCGACCCGCGCGATCCCGTGCTGGCGCGGATGATCGAGATCCGCGAGAGGCACGGCGGATCCGTGCTCTGCCTCATGGAGGTGCCGCGCGACCAGATCGGCCTCTACGGCTGCGCCGCGGTGACGGCGACGTCGCAGCCCGACGTCGTCGAGGTCACCGACCTCGTGGAGAAGCCCGATCCCGCGGAGGCACCGAGCACCCTCGCGGTCATCGGCCGCTACGTGCTAGATCCCGCGGTCTTCCAGGTCCTGCGCGAGACCGCTCCGGGGCGCGGCGGGGAGATCCAGCTCACCGATGCGCTGCGCGTCCTGGCCGCCTCGCCGGGCGGCGTGCGCGGGGTCCTCTTCACGGGCCGCCGCTACGACACCGGCGATCGACTGTCCTACCTCCAGGCGATCATCCGCATCGCACTGGAGCGCGATGACCTAGGCCCGGCGCTCCGCGCCTGGCTCCCGTCGGTCCTCGGGACCGACTCGACGGTCCCCGGGACCGACGGCTAAGGCGAGGGGTTTCGCCATGAGGAGCGTCGACGAGCATCAAGCCCTGGCCCTGGCGCTGGCGCAGCCCCTCACGACGGTGGCCATGCCCCTCATCGACGCGCGGGGCTGCGTGCTCGCCGAGGACGTCACCGCGGCGTGGCCCCTGCCGTCCTTCGACAACACGTCCATGGATGGTTACGCCGTGCTCGCGGCCGATCTCGCGAAGGCCACGGCCGACGCGCCCGCCGTTCTGCGCGTCGTGGACGACGTGCCCGCGGGTCATCGAGCAACGCTGTCGGTGACGCCCGGGACGGCGATCCGCATCATGACCGGCGCCCTGCTTCCCGCGGGTGCCGATGCGGTGGTCCCGGTCGAGTGGACGGACGCCGGGACGCAGACCGTGGCGATCGACCGTCCTGTCGATGCGGGTGCCCACATCCGGCGCACGGGGGAGGATGTGGCGGCGGGCGAGATCGTCCTCACCGCGGGCACCCTGCTGCGGTCCCGGCACCTCGCCGTCGTGGCGGCCTCCGGCCGCGGCGAGGTCCTCGTGAATCCGCGGCCCCGGGTCGCCGTCATCTCCACCGGCGACGAGTTGGTCGCCCCGGGCGAGGACCTGGTGGAGGGGCGCATCGCCGACTCCAATGGCGTCATGCTCGCGGCAGCGGTGCTCGAGGCGGGCGGCATCCCCCTGCGGCTGGGGCCGATCCGCGACGACGCCGATGCGCTGAGCGCGGCGCTGACGGATGCTGCGGGCCAGGCCGACCTCATCGTCACCTCGGGTGGGGTGAGCATGGGCGCGTACGACACGGTCAAGGAAGTCCTCTCCGCCGCGGGAGGTGTTGAGTTCGTCAAGGTGGCCATGCAGCCCGGGATGCCGCAGGGGCTCGGACGGATCGAGGCGGTGCCGATCGTGACCCTTCCCGGCAACCCGGTCAGCTCGTACGTGTCATTCGAGATGTTCGTGCGCCCGGTGATCCGTCGGATGCGAGGCCTCTCCGACGTCCGTCGTCCCACGCTTCTGGCGGCGTGCGGGCGTGCCTTCGGCTCTCCGGCCGGCAAGACCCAGTTCGCGCGCGTGCAACTGGCGGCGGTCGACGGGCTCACGGTTGCCTACCCCGAGGGTGCCCAGGGATCGCATATCCTCGGTGGGCTGGCACGTGCCGATGCGCTCGCTGTCGTTCCTGCAGACACGACGCATGTCGCCGAGGGCGAGGAACTCCTTGTCCTCGACCTGAGACGGGATGGCTGACATGGCCGACTCCTTCACGCACCTCGACGAGGCGGGCGCTGCCCGCATGGTGGACGTCACCGGCAAGGACGTGACGGTCCGTTCGGCGACGGCAACGGGCCGGGTGCGGGTGTCCGCGGACGTCATCCGGCTGCTGCGTGGATCCGGCGTCCCGAAGGGCGATGCCCTGGCGGTCGCGCGCATCGCGGGGATCCAGGCGGCCAAGCGCACCCCCGACCTGATCCCGCTATGCCATCCGCTGGCGATTCACGGGGTCGTCGTCGACCTGGCCGTGGAGGATGACCACGTGGGCATCTCCGCGACGGTGCGCACCGCCGACCGGACCGGCGTCGAGATGGAAGCCCTCACCTGCGTGGCCGTGGCGGCCCTGGCCCTCATCGACATGGTGAAGGCGGTGGATCCCGCCGCGATCATCACCGACGTGCAGCTGGCGGAGAAGTCCGGGGGGCGGCGCGGTCACTGGACGAGACCCGCATGACCTCCGGCTGGCCCGCCCGCCTGCAGGACGGCAATGTCGGGCTGCGTCCGCTGCGCTTGCGCGACGCGTCGGCCTGGCGGGATGTGCGCACGCGCAATGCCCGATGGCTGCGTCCCTGGGAGGCGACGGTCCCGCCTATCGACCAGGACGTGCCCCACACCTATGGCGCGATGGTGCGACGGCTGCGCGCGGAGGCCCGCGAAGGACGCACCCTGCCCTTCGCCCTCACCTACAACGGTGAGTTCGCCGGCCAGGTGACGGTGGGCGGGATTGCGCGGGGGTCCCTGCTCGGCGGCTACATCGGCTACTGGATCGACGAGAGCCTCGCGGGGCGCGGCATCATGCCGACGGCAGTCGCCCTGGCCACCGATCACTGCTTCGAGGCCGTCGGACTCCACCGGGTGGAGATCAACATTCGACCTGAGAACGCCGCCTCCCTGCGCGTAGTCGAGAAGCTCGGATTCCGCTACGAGGGGATCCGGGAGCGCTATCTCCACATCGACGGCCACTGGCGAGACCACGCGACGTACGCCCTGTGCGCGGAGGAGGTTCCCGGGGGCCTGCTCACCCGATGGAAGGCGACCCGGGTCTCCGCATCGGGATAGTCCCGCGACACGAGTGACTGCTGAGGCGTCATTACCCGATCCTCGGCGTCCGGACACCTAGCGTTCATAGGCGTGACGGGTCTTCTCTACGTGGCCATCGTCGCCCTGTGGGCCGCCGTGCTGATCCCCATGTGGCTGCGCCGTCACGATGACGACCAGGCCCGCCGCATCGAGCGGCATCGCACGGCGATGGGCACCCTGGCGGGCATGCGCCGGGGCGACGAGTCGCGACCCCGCAGCTCCGCAGCGCGGCGCCGCATCATGGTGCTCGCGTCCCTGGGCGCACTCGCCCTGCTGACCGGAGCAGCCTGGGCCATGGGCATGGCGAGCGGCTGGTGGGTCCTCGTGGCCGTGACGATGACATCCCTCTTCGGAGCAGGCATCGTCATCACGCAGCGCATGGAGGCCCATGCGAAGGCGCAGCGCGCATTGGAGCGGTCGGCGTCAGCGCGGAAAGCGCGACAGCGGCTGCGGGTGCACGTCAACCCCGAGCAGGAGGACATGCGCGAGCGTCCGATTCCCACGCGCTCCGTCAGTGCTCCGGCCTGGGATGAAGTCTTCGACCAGACGGCGTGAGCGTGATGTCCGCCTGCTAGGCTCTCTGCGCTCGACGCTGGCACATGGGCGACGAGTGAGGGGCTGTAGCGCAGTCCGGTAGCGCACCTCGTTCGCATCGAGGGGGTCAGGGGTTCAAATCCCCTCAGCTCCACGCGAGTACCCGGGATTCCTGAGGGAATCCCGGGTTTTTCCCGTGAAGTGGGCGTTTCGAGTCGACGCGCCCGTCGCCGGCGCCTAGCGTGTCAGGGTCCATCCCAGGAGGATTCATGATCCGCATCGCTATCGGCGCGCTGGCCGCGTGCCTCGCCTGGGCCGGCTTCGCCACGGCTGCCCCCGCGCAGGCAGCGCCCCTCGCGGCGTGCCAGTGGATCTCCGGCGAGATGGACACGTCGTACGAGTGCACGGACTTCCTCGACCCGGTGACGTCGGTCGACATCGTCGAGTGCTGGAAGATGCCGCCATCGCCACGGACCTACGTGCGCTACCGATCGACGAGCGGATGGGTGCGCAGCGACCAGATCACCCTGCGCGTGCGCGGCGGCAAGGGCTGCGACTCGACGTACCCCTACAAGACCATCGTCACCGTGGGCGCATCACTCCTCGCGGAGATGACAGCGACGCGCGTGCGGCTCGTCATGCCGGCCACGACCGGCACCCTCGACGACAGCACGCCGTACTCCTACGGCAAGACCATCGTGAACTACGGCGCGTGCCTCATTCCGGAGGGCACAGTCGACTACTGCCCGGAGCGCTGACGCCCTAGACCCAGGTGGGCATCCACATCCGCAGCTGCCACTCGGCGTACGGCAGCTCCGCGCCGGTCCAGACGGGGTAGAACCACCAGCCCAGGGCCACGGCCAGCAGGACGATGGCTCCCGCGCCCGCCGCCCCCCAGCGCCGTCGCTCCGGCGAGGCCTCGGCGGGGCCGAGGATGGCGGCGACGGCCATGGCGAGCGAGATCGCGATGTAGGGGACGAAGATCACCGAGTAGAAGGTGAAGATCGTGCGATCCAGGTAGAGCAGCCACGGCACCCAGCCGGCGAGCACGGCGATGAGGAGGGCCCCGGAGCGCCAGTCGCGGCGGGCGACCCAGCGCCACGCCTGATAGAGCAGGGCCACCGACCCGAACCACCAGATGACGGGGTTGCCGAGCGCGAGCACCTCGGAGACGCACGTCGAGGCGCCGCAGGCGCCGGTGAAGTTGTCGTCGCTGTGCCAGTAGAACGACGTGGGACGCGTCTGCATGAACCAACTCATCGGGTTGGACTGGTAGGAGTGATCAGCATCCAGGCCGACATGGAAGTGCCATGCTTCCGCGTGGTAGTGCCACAGGGAGCGCAGGCCCGCGGGGATCCACGACGCGTCGGAGTCGGCCCACTGCCGGCCCCACCCGCCGTCCGTGATGAGCCATCCCGTCCACGAGACGAGGTAGACCACGAGCGCGGAGCCCACGATCGCGACGAAGGCGGGCAGGACGCTGCGCGCGAAGGTGGCCGACCACGGCCGGGCCACGTCGAGCCTGCGACGTAAGCCCACGTCCCACAGCACGGTGAGCAGCCCGAAGGCCGCGACGTACCAGAGCCCCGACCACTTCACGGCGCAGGCGAGGCCGAGGGCGATGCCTGCGGCCCAGCGCCAGGGCCTCGGTCCCAGTGCGGGACCCCATTCGCTCGGCGCGAGCGGCACCCTCCCGGCGAATCGTCGACGTACCTGGTCGCGGTCGAGCAGGAGGCAGCCGAACGCCGCGAGGACGGTGAAGGAGAGCACCATGTCGAGGACGGCGGTGCGACTCGTCACGAGGTGCATGCCATCGACGGCGAGGAGGATGCCGGCCACGACGCCGACGAGGTCCGATCGGGTGAGCCGTCGCGCGATGCGCGCCACCATGAGGATCGACAGCGTGCCGAGGACCGCCACGGCGAAGCGCCAGCCGAACGGCGTGACGCCGAAGAGCCACTCGCCGGAGGCGATGACCCACTTGCCGAACGGCGGATGCACGACGAACGACGGGTCGGACTTGAAGACGTCGAGGGTGCGCCAGTTGCCGTCGGACGCGAGGATCATGTCGTTGGCGCTGTCGTCGAACTGCTGCTCGTAGCCGTACCTCAGCAGGGCCAGGCCGTCCTTGGCGTAGTAGACCTCGTCGAAGGCGAAGGCGTCGGGGCGCCCGAGGTTCGTGAAGCGCAGGATGCCGCCGATCACCATGACGACGAGCGGGCCGATCCAGCCGCGCCATCCCGTCGAGGGAAAGGGCGGGAAGAGGGCGGCGGCGGCCGCGGAAGGAGAGTCGACGCCGGGCTGGGCCGCCGGGGCCTGCTGCGTCGACGCGGACATCCCGACATCGTAGGTGCGCCCTGCGAGGATGGGCCGATGAGCGGTCCGGGAGTGCTGATCCTGGCGGCCACCCCGCTGGG
>JBPCSL010000103.1:0-5301 GCA_051007175.1 Candidatus Nanopelagicales bacterium | reverse complement strand
ATCGATGCCCCCACGGCGACCGTGGTCAAGACGGGCAAGAACGCCTACCGCATGATCCTTCCGCCGGACAGCAGCGGTCAGTGGATGGGCGAGCGCACGAACGCTGCGGGGGTGAAGCAGACCCGCGTCGGAGACCTCACGGCCAAGAAGCTCAGTACCAGGTGGACCAAGTTCCGGTACACCTCTCAGGGGGTCCTGTCGACGCTCGCGTGGATGACGTCTGGCGCCCCGTCGTCCGCCCTGGTGGGACTGAGCCAGCCCAAGGTGACGGACGCGGGCGTCCGCTTCGATTTCACCTCGCAGTTCGCCATTCCGTCGAAGCTGCAGGATGTGAGCATTAACCTCCGGCGCGCGCCAGGGAGGAATGAGGTGCGCATGGTCGAAAGCACCTTCAATATCTCGGACGATCTCTACATCGGCTACGGCCAGGACTCGACCAACATGGTCTACTCGCGGATCTTCAACCAGACCAACGACAACACCTGTTTTGACCACACCAACACCTACCCGGGTAGCGGCAGCCCCACCCAAAATGTGAGTGTGGGATCCCACACCTGCGACAACATCCAGTACGCGAACCTTCAGAGCAATTACGGCGTCTCCGTCTACTTCGACGGATCGGGTAACTTCAGTACGTTGACCTACTACCTCAGCTACACGCCTCCGCCGCCTTCTGGCCAGGCGCCGGTCACCTTCTCGCTCACCCAACTGCTCATGCAGTGGAAGATGTAGCGCAGCGCCTCACTCCGAGGGGATCGCATCCTTCGCGATGCGCTCCCCGAGCACGATCGTGAAGACGGGGATATAGCGGCCCGCGTTCTCCTCGTACATCTCGAAGGACTTCCACATCGCGGTCATCTTCGCGAAGAGCTCGTCACGCTCGGCACCCTCAGCCTCGACGAAGGTGCATCGCCACGCATCATCGTTGATGAGGACGAATCCTGCGGGATGCTCACGAGCGTTGAACACCCACCCGGGGACCTTCGCCTGGCCGGCGTTCGAGCCGGCGACGCACCAGCCTCCATCGACTTGCGCGGCGAGGAGCGGATTGGTGCGCCATTCCCCCGACTTGCGCCCGAGGGTCGTGATCCAGACGACCTGGGCCCCCCCGGGGAATGTCCGCCATACGCGGCCGCCGGTGACCTTGTGGACCACGCGGTGGAGGCGTGTCGTCGTGCGCAGCGTGGTGCCCCAGATGAGGTCGTAGAGGCGCTTGTCCACGTGGGGAGCCTACGCGGCTCTCTCGCCAACGCACGCCCATCGTGGGACGCTGGTGCCCGTGACCGACGAGATCGCCCCGGCTGACGGGATCTCTGCTCCTGACGAGGCGCCCGCATCGCGTGCGTGGCCGCTCTCGGGCACCACGTGGGTCCTCACCGAGATCCGTGACGCGCAGGGTTCGCACGCCGTCCCGGGCGGCATCCGGTCGACGCTGGAGATCGATGAGGCCGAGGGCCACCTGCACGTCGAGACCGGATGCAATCACGGTCACGCGAGCATGAGCATCCACGCGAACGCATTCCAGGTTGGGCCTATGGCGCTGACGCGCATGATGTGTCCCGACAGCGTCATGTGGGTCGAGAAGTCCATCGTCGACGTTCTCCAGGGGTCCGTGCCGTATCTCACATACCGCGACATCCTCGCCGTTGGGGGAGCCGAGAAGGCCCTTGTGTACCGCAGCGACCTGCCGCCTGCGGCTTAGCCTTGCTTCTGAACGATTGACTCTGCGACTCGGCTGACCCTCAACGTAAACTCCGCGGACGCTGACTGCTTGGCCGAGTCGGTGGCACGCACCGTGATCACGTGAACGCCCTCAGACAGGTCCGTAGCCTCAAGATCCACTGCTCGTCCTGATCCAAGGCGCCCGTCGAGATCAGAGGTCCACGTGATCTGCTGATCGAGTACGCCGTCCTCGCTATCCCAGGCCGCCGCTTCGAAGACGAGGTTTTGCGCGGCAGCGATGTTGCTCTCGGCCTGCTGGAGAGACAGGATCGGCACATTGTCAGCGACGCGAAGTGGCCCGACCTTCGCTGTGCCCCAGCGGATGCCGTCATTGGCGATCACCATGAACTCACCTGTGCGCGATCCCTCAATAGCTTTGCGCGGGAAGGTCACGCTGGTGCCGACGGCATCGATGGCCACCGGCGTCCAGGCGGCTCGGGGTCCCGTGCGATAGAGCACCGTGGCAGTCACGTCTGCGCTGTCGCGGTCGCGGGCCGACCAGGTGAGAGTGATTGACTCTTGTCCGAGCGTGATGCCGGACTTTGGTGACGAGATGGCCACGATGGGAGCAGCTGCCGAGGCGCGCTGCGTGGCGACGACTTTCTGGCCGCGCAGGAGTTGAATCGCTCCGATCTGCGATCCCAAAGCCGCCGGGAAGGGCACCGAGAACTGCAGGCTCTCGGCGGGCTCCCCACCCTCTGGCTCAGCGGCATCGCCGTGGTTCACCGTCATGGCGAAACTGCGCGTTGCCAGCACCTTCCCCTTGCGATCGGTAAGTCGCACAGACCAGTCGCCCCTGCTTGAAGTGGGCGTGGTGGGAAGTGTGAGGGGCGCCACCGGCAGGAATCGCGCGCCGTCCGCGTCGACAATCCCCCGCACCACGACGACGGGAGTGGGCTTGGCCTCGACAGCCGCGCGCCGGGAGCGCGTGGTGACGAGCGCGTCGGTGAGGATGTCGTAGGTCTGCGTCGACGGCCAGCGGTATTGGGATGACGGATCCAGTGCACTGCAGTAGCTCATCAGCGGGAAGACTGTCCACGGATCCGAAATCGCCAGGTCCTCGTTGTCGTTGACAAAGCGTGGCGCCATCCCCCAGATCTCGACATCATCACTCGTCATGGGTCCCAAGGTCGGGACATCCTGGCCCATTGCCGATGACGACCGCCAATACGGGTAGTCCGGCGCAGCGCGTCCACCGACCTCCGTGCACCAGCCATTCTTTGATGAGCCCGTCGTGCCGTTCTGATCGTCGTTGACGATGTGCGGAGCGCCGATCATGTGGGCAATCTCGTGGGGGCCCCGGTTGCGGCCGTAGCCGTAGGCCTCGGTGTCACCCGTGCCCGAGAGGAAGCCGGAGCCCACGGTCCCGGGAATGGCGTTCGCCAATCCGCCGCCATTGCCATCCATGATCCCGTAGTAGTGGCAGTCGGGATCGCACCCTTCGGGGAAATCGGCGTAGTACTCATACAGCCCATACAGCGTGAGGGCACTGTTGACGAGGCCGAGAGCGGGCTTGGTGTCGTCGACAGTCCAGGGCAGCCAGTCAAAGTCGAAGTCGATGCGCTGGACGGGGAAGATATCTTCGGTGCGATACATGTTTTCGACGAGCGCCGCGTCACTGGGTTCGTACGCCGTGCCCATGAACTCATAGGGCACCGACACATAGTCGACGCGGGGCTCTTGAGCCTCGTGAAAGGTCACGTCAACATCGCAGTCATGTTGTCCCGTGGGTGCGGACGAGCAGGTCAATGTCGATGGAGCCTCGAAGGTCAGTGTGACATCGCCGGACTGCCAACTCGTGGGAAGCCTGAAGTTCAGGCTCGCATCCAGCTGCTCGCGCTCGGCGCTGTAGTCAATGAATTCATCGATCGTCACCGACCCGCCGTCATTGATGGGTGACAGCGGGCTGCCAGTGAGGGGCACGCCGTTCCGCTCGCCGTGAAGCAGCCCCGTAGTAGTTGTCTCGGGTAGGGCCACCGTCTCGAGGAACACGCGAACGATGGTGTCCTTGTGTTCGACGAGGGGCACCGAGTTGTTCCAGTCCTGGATGACCTGGTTGACCTCGATGGCCTCCAGGCGCAGATTTGGTAGGAGGCATGAACTGCCCACGAGGTTTCCGAATTGGGGAGCGTTGCGCGCACTCACGACAGCGCCGTCCCCGAAGACCGCTCCGTCAAAGGTCTGGGACGCGAGTGAAGGCGTCAAGGTGGGGGTGATCAGGGTGAGCATGCTGAGGCGCGTTGCCCCCGCATTCCTCGTGGCATTGACGCCTTTCGTCAGGGTGGCGGACTCCCAAGGGGCGTTCGCGGTGGCGCAGATGCTGGCGGACGCCGACTTCGTGCCCCGCTCCGAGAGTTCCTGTGCCGCTGCAGTGAAGCCGTCGACTCCGGGCTTTTCAGGCGCGAGCAGGGTCGCGGCGAGAATCGACGACGTCACCTTTCCGCGTGCGCTCATGCCATCGAGCGGGGTGAGCGGCAGGGTCACGCGGGAGGCCTGTCCCCCACCTGCAGTGGCGGCGTACTGGATGAAAGCGACTGAGGTGCTGCCGTCAAGAGGAAAGGCATGAGTGTCGTCGAGTAGGGCCAGGTAGGAGCGCTTCTGCACGATCCAGTCCTGTGCCGACAGGCCGGTGCTGTCGACGACGAAAACGATCTGTCGCGTGATCACCGCCTTCTCGGCGGCGCCGGTCGCGCCGGCAACGCTGAGGGTGGCGGCCAGGGTGGCTGCTGCCGCGGCGAAAGTGACGAGACGACGCATGGGGGAGCCCTCCGATAAGAGAGACAGTGTGGCATTGATCACGGACGGTTGTCCCAGGGGAGGGACTTCCGTGGGCGTGCCACCGAGCCCACCCGCCGCGTACCCTCGGAGAGACCCCTGGGAGGCCCTGTGAAACCCCTCGTCGCGCTCAGCGCGGCCGCCGTAGCGGCCGCTGCCTTCGCTGTCCCGGCAGCACACGCCGCCCCCGTCGCTCCAGGGGCCACGGCTGCCGCCCCGCAAGCGACCCCGGCAGCGACGGTCAAGAAGGTATTCACGGTCTTCGGCAAGTTCACCGACCGGCAGACGGCCTCCTACGGCGCCGCCAATGGCGTCGGCAACCTCACCGTCACGCGCGGCACGGTCTCGGATTCGTCGGGCAAGAATGTCGGCACCCTCACGACGGTCATCCGCGTGATCGCGCCGTCTCCCAAGAAGGATGCCGAGCTGCGGGACACGCAGTCGTCGGTCACCTTGAAGGACGGGACCATCTTCGCCCAGGCGATCAATGAGGACCCCAAGGATGGCCCGCCGAAGACCCTCCACATCATGCCCGTCGTCGGCGGCACGGGCGCCTACGCATCTGCTCGAGGCACCCTCATCATCTACCCGATGGGCGACAAGTACCGGATGGCCTACGACCTCTTCGTCGACAAGGACCTCCGGCCGCGCACCTTCTCCTTCGACAACGTCGCATCCGCGAGTGCGGCGGGCGACGCGCCCCAGGGCCTCGGCGACCTGTCCATGCTGCGCGCGACGGGGTCGGCTGCCTCCTACGTCCTCCTGGCCACGCGGGCAGGGGACTCGGGGGGAGTCGTCACCGAC
>JBPCSL010000102.1:0-7366 GCA_051007175.1 Candidatus Nanopelagicales bacterium | reverse complement strand
GCTCAGCTGGTAGAGCACCTGGTTGTGGTCCAGGACGTCGCGGGTTCGAGTCCCGTCACTCACCCAGAGAATTCGTGAGGGAATCCCCCGGGCAGGCACCGTTCTGCCCCCCGGTTTTCGCCCGATTTGCCCCCGGTCGGTGACCGGACAGCACAGTGCGGGGCATTTTCAGGGCGGACGTAGATGCCCTGTTGTGAGGAATCTCCCCGAGCGCTAGCGGCCCGAGTCGATCATCTTCTGCGCCTCGGTGAAATGCGGGGCCAACGAGTCGCGCCACTTGGGCAGGTCGCGAGCGAGGGTGAGCCAGGTGAGTTCGCGGTTGATCTCGTCGTACTGATGGATAATGAAATTGCGGTTGGCGACCGCGAGGGCCCAATCGACACCTTCAGGCGCGAGAACCTCAAGGCGCGTCAATCTGTTGGCCGCTTCGCCCAGTTTCATCATGAGTGAGTCACCGGCCTCTTGAAGAATTTCGTCGTCGAGATATGCACGTTGACCACGCGCGACGATGTCCGCCACACGACTGAGCCAGCCCTCAATGTGAAGGAGTTCCTTTGCTGCGCTTCGGTCCATCACAGGTGGACCGCCTCTCTCTGAATGTCATCGTCGAGGCCCGGCTTGAGCCCCCCGTACGAAACCATGTCGACGCGACGACCCAAGACCCGCTCGATCAATTGCTGGAACCTGACAAAGTCAAAGGAAGAGGTTTCCTCTGGCGCTTGGACGATCAAGTCGATGTCGGAGTCAGGTCCGGCATCGCCGCGAGCAACCGACCCGAACACCGCCAGTCGCGTATAGCCGCGCGCCGCAGCCAGCGCCTTCAGCACAGGCGCCGCCGCCTCAACGACGAGTCCCGGCTCTGCTTCGCTGATACGCGTCGATGCAGACAACGCTTGACTGATCGCCGGCTGGGTGACCCCTAGCTGCCGCGCGATCTCTTGTTGACTCAGGCCTTCGGCCGCCATCGCCCGGATCGCCAGTGCTCTGCGAAGCCGCGCCACGGATTCATCCCGTCGAGCCTCCATCGCGCATGCCACCAAGGTCATAACATTATCTTATACCTCTCTGCTACTTCAGGGAATCGCTCACCGCACGTTGTTTGGGAGTCGGCAGTGCGAGATCCTTCAGCACGCAGATGAGCGTGCTGCGTGCTTCGAGGACTATGAACCCTCAGATACGGACGAGCGTGACCCAGGACCCGTCGCAGTCTTGCGGTGAGGCGGTTAGGCACGGTCTGACGCCGATCGTCGACACCGCACCTCCTCCCCTGCACACACACGGAGGCCACGTCTCTTCATTGGGCTGCCCTGGTGTCTGATTACCATCGAGCCGTGACCGACGTGGACAGCCCAAGCGCTAGGCGCATACCAGGCGCACTTCTCGCCATCGCGGTCGTCGTCGTTCTGGCGTTGGCCACCTTGTTGCTGCCGTGGCCCGTGGCGAGGGCGATCGACGGTACCTCGTGGGCGGGACCGTCGGAACTGACCCGAGCAGTTGGCGACGGTCTAGTCAGCGACTGGAGCCAAGGCGTGCGGGAACCCGGGCACGGAGAGTCCGCCTTGGCCACGGCAACGCACTTCTGGATGGTGTTCCACATCGTGAAGGCACTATTGGCCGCAGGGCTCGTCCTCGCGTCCAGCTGGCTGTTGGCAATCGCCTGGCAGGCACGCCGGGTTTCCCGCGGACGTGTGGCTCGCCTGGCGCTCCTGCTTGCGAGCGGGGCCGCCAGTGCGGTCGTCCTCCTGGCGACGGTCATCGTGATCGCCAACATCCAGGGCGCATTCGCTCCCCTGGCCTCACTGCTTTCCTTCCTCACGTCGGGGGAGGTCACGCCGGCGTTGGCACAGACGGCGCAATCCCTGGGCACAGACCTCGCCGGATCACTGCCGTCCGCGACCGCGGCGACCATCGCGCACGACTTTTCCACCTACCACGCCGTCGTGGCCATCCTGCTGGGAGCGACCACTCTTGTAGCCGGGGCTATGGCTGTGCGCCTCATAAGACACCACGAGTGGCTGGCAGGCGGTGCCCTGACCGCCGTCGGACTCGCCTTCGTAGTGCTCACGGCCGCGAATGTGGGCACAGCGCTGAATCCGACGCCAGCGCTCTCATCCTTCCTGGCGACGGTAGCCAGCTGACCCCACAAAGGGGCCGGCTACTCAACCCCAGGGCCGAGGTTGGCGACCCCGCGAGCGACCCCGTGATGCCACGGCCCCTTGCGAACCCTGGGTTTCGCAAGTTATCTTGCTGTAGGGTCTGATCAGGCGATCATTGCCCCTTCGGCGCTCAAGCACGGGCTCGGGCGTGAGGACATCCTTCACGCCTAGAGGAATCCCGTCCGAGTGTGGGATCTCGGAGACGGTTTCACGATGATGATCGGCCCTAACCGAGCCGCCATCATCCTGGAGGTTGGTTACGTCGAGGGCGACATGGCGGTCGTCATCGTTCACGCCATGATCGCCCGTGAGAAGTTCCTGAGGTGATGACCATGCCGCGATCAGTAGACGAGATCCTTCAGCACGCAGATGAGCTTGCTGCGCGCTTCGAAGACTATGACCCCTCAGACAAGGACGAGCTTGACTCAGAAGCCGTCACAGCCTTGCGATTAGCCGTTCAGGAACGGTCTGATGCCGAGCGTCACATCCTTGAGGCAATCCGCATGGCACGGGAGTCAGGTATGTCCTGGTCCGCCATCGGGCTCTTCGTTGGTACGACCGGAGAGGCTGTTCGTCAGCGCTACTCAGACAAGGTTGCCTGAGGCCTTTCCGGTCGTAGCGCTGTCCCGTGGGGGCTCAACGGTACCTGTCAGCTGAGCATCTCCGCATGTCCGTTCACGCGGCCACACTGCACTCACCACTACACCGTGACGAGGGCTTTCCGGACACCTTTGAGTCCCGTCACTCACCCAAGTCAATGTTGAAGGCAACCGCAACCACTTAGGCGCGTGAGCGGCGGAGCGGGGTCACCACTGACTCTGGACCGGTCACAATCCGTTCACCACGACGCTGAGCCAACTGCTTCGTCAGGATGCGCGCACCCTCCACGACCCTCGGTGCGAGGTGCTTGAGCATGGGAGCGATCCGCTGAGTTGGCCCGGCGACCGACACGGCCGCGACCGCGACCCGGTCCCCGTCCGCTCCATCGAGGAACACCGGCGCCGCCAAAGACGACAGGCCCACCTCCGTCTCCTCGGTAGACATGATGAAGCCCTGCCGACGGACGAGATCCAACTGCGCCTCGAACTTCGCCGGATGTACGACCGTGTGCGGAGTCTGACGCACGAGCCCATGGCGGACGATTGCATCGTGTGCAGCGGGATTGAAGGCCGCGATCACCTTGCCGCTGCTCGAGGAGTGCGCCAGCACCCGCCTGTAGGAGTCAGAGTGGAACCTCAGTCCGTGGGTGCCCTCGAGCCTGTCGACGTACAGCACCTCATGTCCTGCGGGAATCCCCAATTGCACGGTCTCGCTGATCTGGTCCCGCAACCCCGCGAGGATGGGTAGTGCCAACTCACGCAGCAGGAGCCGGTCAATCGCCAGCTGGCCGTAGTCGTAGAGGCGCAAGCCCAGGCGGTAGCGCCCCGATGGCACTCGGTCGAGGAGACCGCCTTCTGCCAGTGCGCTCAGCGCACGGTGAGCAGTGCTCTTGGCCACGCCGATACGCCGCGCAACCTCTGACGCGCCCAGCTCCTCTGTCGATAGGAAGCACTCCAGGACCGCCACGGCGATCGATACGGAGCGCGAGGATTCCGCGGGACGGTCGGTCATCGCTATCTCGCCGAGAAGATGTACTTCTGGGCTAGGGCCATCGGGTCGTAGCCGGCGGGACTCGCCTGCTCAACTGCGGTCGTGACGGGACGACTCTGGACGATCGACACGGGCTCCCCCGGTCGACGATGCCTGCTCACCACCCACTCGACGTCGACCGGATAGCCGTAGCGCGATTCGATCTCCAGCACCGCCGCGGTGATGGCCGCGATCTGCTCCTCGTCGAGGCAAGCCCGCTCCCGCAGTCGGGTCGGCATCGGGATCTCGACGACCACCCCCGCAGCGAAGTCGAACGCCGACACGATGTCCTTGCGCGAGACATCGTGCTTGAGGACGCGTCGGTCGGCCTTGCCCACCTCGACGTGGTCGGGCGTGACGAGACCCTGAACGACCGCCTCACCCCAGCCCCAATTGGCCTCGATAACGATGCGGTCGGACTTCCCCGTCACGGGGTGCACGCTGAAAGCGACGCCACTGGCTCGCGCGTGCACGAGCTCGACAACGCCCACCGCCATGGGCATATCCCGGTGAGAGATCCCGCGCTTGAGGCGATAGTCGACCGCTCGCGTGGTGAAAAGGCTCGCCCAGCAGTCGCGCACCGCATTGAGCGTCGCCTGCGCCCCACTGATGCCGAGGTAGGTGTCGAAGATGCCCGCGAAGCTGGCGTCCGAACTGTCTTCACCGGTCGCGGAGCTGCGCACGGCCACGGGCACGTTGAGATCCGAGCATCGATCCGACAGCTCTTCGTAGGCCTCCTCGATCTCCTGGGCAAGGCCGGGTGCGAGCGCGGTCTCGCGGAAGCCCGCACGGATCGCCTCGGCGGCCGCCTCGACAGCGGCGGAGTCTTCCGCGTTCATGCCGTCGAGATGGCGGTCGATGGTCTCGTCGAGACCTGTCTCGGCGACGTGCTCTCGGAAGCCGTCGATGGTGACGGCGAAGGCAAGCGGAATCGACAGCCCGTCGCGCGCCATCTCCGCGAGTCGACCCATCTTGGCCCCAGTGCGGGCGAGGGCGTCGTCTGGATCGACGGTATCGATCCAGACGACACGTTGCCCTGTGCTGTCACCCATGCGCGATGTCTACTCCATGCTCGCCCGTCACGCCTTCTTAATGACCGTAACGGTGCCGGTATCGCCGTCCACCTCGACCTCGTCACCCTCGGCGATAACGACCGTGCCGAGGCCCACCGCGGTCACGGTCGGGACGCCGTACTCACGGCCGACGATGGCCGCGTGGGAGAGCATGCCCCCGCCATCACAGACGCAGCCGGCGATCTTGGCGAAGGCCGGCGTCCAGTTGGGGGAGGTCGACTCGCAAACGAGGATGTCGCCCGGCTCCAGGGTGTGCAGGTTGTCGGCATTGTTGAAGACCCGGGCGCGACCACGGGCCTTGCCCTTTGAGGCCGGCACGCCGGTGAGCGTCTTGACGTCGCTGTCACTGCCCGCAGCCTGGATTGCCGTGAGGAAGTGCTGGTTGAGACCGAAGATCTCGATGAGCACCGGGTCGGTGACGGCCTCGGGAATGGTGCCGAGGACCTTGGGCATGCTGGGACGGCGCTCGTGCCAGTAGTCGAAGTAGTCGTGGCGGGCCTTGACGATGCTCTTGAGCGAGTCCATGGACTTCTCGCCGTCGGCCACCGCGGTGAGCTCGGGCCAGAAGAGGAACAAGCCGTCGTCAGGCTGGTCGGCGCCGGTCTTCTCAGCGATCGCACGCGCTGCCCACCGCATCGGCAGCGACACCTTCAGGTCGATGTAATAGTTGTGATCGTCCTGCCACCAGGGGAAGTTGGCCGCCTGGCAGGAGGCGACCCCGGCGTTGAATGCCGTCTGCTCCTCGGCGGTGAGTTTCGAGCGGGCCTCGTCGATCGCCGTCTCGCGCTCCTCGATCGCCGCGGCCAGGGCCCTCTCGAAATCGTGCTCCTCCTCCTTGGCGATGAAGGACTGGATGGTGCCGAGAGCCGGAGTCGGATCCTCGATCCAACTCGGCAGGGCCACGTCGCAGGATCCCTCGGTGCGGTAGCCGTAGACCTGGAGGAAGTCGCGGAACTGGGTCATCCACGCGGCGCCCGCGCCGCCCATGGCATCCAGCTTGGTCGCCAACTCGCTCGCCGGAGTCGAGGCGAAGGTCTCCGCGAGACCCGCCTGCTTCGCGGCGCGCGTGAGCTTCCACAGCTCGCGGTCGGTCTCCATGATCTTGGTGTCGTATCCCTGGAGGAATTTCCCGATTTGCGAGACGTCCAGGCCCATCTCGGCGCACATGCCATAGAAGCCCAGGTAGTTGACGAGGAGCGGGTACATGATCTCGAAGTGAATCTCGAAAGCGCGCTTGTGATAAGCGCGTGCCTCCTTGAGCATTGTGGAGAGTCCCGGCAGCGACATGCTCGACGGATCCATCGCGACAAAGTGCTGCCAGCCCCGCTCGACCTCATCGCGACGACTCGCCCAGATCTCTTCGAAGTTAGCGAGGAACTCCCCCAGTCGCGGGCCCATCCGCTGGGCGCGCTCGCCGATTTCGTAGGGCGACTGCACATCGATAGGTGATGCGTAGGTGTGGATGCCCGCAATCCGGCTCACGAGGCCGCGACCAGGAGGCAGCGGCAGGTTCTCCGCCGCGAATTGCGTCCCCCAGTTGTAGCCATCCTCGTTCCAGATCAGGCCGAGCGGTGTGAGTCCGCGCGGCCAGTGGAAGTCCAGGAACCAGAAGCGCTTCTCGTCTTCCTTGTTGAAGGTGCGGAAGGGCTCGACGTAGTACGGGGCATGCTCGAACGCGGGCTTGAAGCCCGGATACCACTCGTCGGTTACGAACTCATCGACGGGGACGATGGTGGCCATGTGACTCCCTCCGGGGCGTGGGGGACGCTCCCTCCGCGGCTGACCGTGCCACCGTGTGGTCCAGGTCACAACATGCCTGTTTCGCAGAGGAGAACGTCTCCGGATGCGACTCGCCCGTTCACGACGCCGAAACGTCACGCTTGGGTCGCACCGCCTACGGCATGCAGCATGGAAGAGCCGGCGCTGCGTTCTTCTGGGGAGAACGCAGCGCCGGACTCAGGCTCCATCGCGCTCTAGATTCGGCTCAAGCCGAGGAGGGACCGTGAAGCGCAGTACCGAGCGCATCATCACGACGCATGTGGGGAGCCTCGCGCGACCCCATGACCTACTCGACATGATGAAGGAGCGAGAGCACGGTCGGCCCTACGACGCCGACGCCTTCGCCGCCCGAGTGGAGTCCGCCGTACGCGATGTCGTGCGCGAGCAGGCCGACGCCGGGATCGACGTTGTCACAGACGGCGAGATGGGCAAGGTGAGTTTCTTCACGTACGTCGTTGAGCGGCTCAGCGGCTACTCCACCACCGAGGGCACGCCGGTCGTCCCTCCGTCGTGGAAGGTCGAGATCGACGCCTTCCCGGACTACTACGCCGACTACCTCGGCAAGTACAAGAACACCGTCGCCCCGCTGCGTGCCATGGCCTGCACCGGCCCCGTCTCCTACGTGGGCTTCAAGGCACTGGAGGCCGACATCGCGACGCTCAAGGCCGCGGCCAGCGAGGTCGGTGCGCTCGAGACCTTCATGCCCTCCGCCAGCCCGAGCGGCTTCGG
>JBPCSL010000101.1:0-12159 GCA_051007175.1 Candidatus Nanopelagicales bacterium | reverse complement strand
TCGGGCCCTTGGCCGTGCTGGGGTCGACAACGTGGCCGCCCTGAGTGACCTCGACTTCTTCGCGTGCGACGAGGCGCCGCGCCGCCTGGCGGGCCGGCTCCATGAGCTCGCGCCAGCCCTCTCCCCCGACTGCCCGAGCCGCCTCGCTCGGGCAGATCGTGGCCGATGCGGCCCGCTCCTCCAGCAAGCTCAGGATCGACGCCTCCAGTGCCTCATCGGTCGGTGTGAGCTTGTGCCGTCGGCACGCATCCGAGCAGTAGCGCAACTGGTCCCAGTTTCGCGCCCAGGCCTTGCGCCACTCCATGGTGCGGCCACAGCGGACGCACGTCTTGGGCTCGGGCGGCACGATCACATCATCGACCGCTACCGCCGTGCTCGCATCCTCAGGACGACGGCGCGGGCTTCGCCGGTGCCACCTGCGCCAGGGGATTCGGCGTGGGGGGCGTGACGAGGTGGAGGGTGTTGCCATCCGTGTGAAGGAAGGGCTCGGGACGATCCGAGATGGTCATCGTGGTGTCCTCGGAATAGGTCCAGGTGCCATCGGGATTGGCCGTGACGGTCATGGAGAACGCTGTCGTCTTGAAGTGCGCCGTCAAGAAGGGGTTGGAACTGATGCCGTAGTCGTGCGCGCCCAGGGTGGCCTTGACCGTGAACGTGGTGGCGTCGGCATCGCACCGGCCGCCTGCGAGGAGTACCTGGCCTCGCGGGATGGCCGCCATCAGCATCACGGTGTTGGTCGCCGGCTCCCAAAGCCAATAGCCGTCCTGGTCATGGAAGGTGGCCGTCTTATCGGGCTTCGTGATGTGCGTGTGGTAGCGCAGGCCGTAGAACAACTGCGGACCATTCGTCTGAGGATCGATCGGTTGCGCCTCGTAGTCCTCGACGTACACCGAATCCTTGGCACCGGACTTGTTGGGATGAACGTCGGCACCGACCGTGCCCCGCCACACGCCTGCCAGGGCACGCAGGGGCCCGAGGTTCGCGAGCGTGTCCGGGCTGATGTCCGCTGGCTTGGTGTAGATCGACGGCGGTGTCGTAGTCATGACGACAGATCGAGGCTCGCTCGCGGTCAGCGAGCGGCGGTGCCCTCGACGTAGTCGTCGTCTCCGGAGTCGATCCAGCTCATGAGGCCGCGCAGCTGACGTCCGGTCTCCTCGATCGGGTGCTGCTCGGCCTTGGCGCGCATGGCCTTGAACTCCGGCCCGCCCGCTTCCTGGTCGGACATGAATCGCGCGGCGAAGGAGCCGTTCTGGATGTCGGCGAGGACAGCCTTCATGTTCTCTTTCACGCTCGGGTCGATGACCCGGGGGCCGGAGACATAGTCGCCGTACTCGGCGGTGTCCGACACGCTCCAGCGCTGCTTGGCGATGCCGCCTTCATACATCAGGTCGACGATGAGCTTGAGCTCGTGGAGGCACTCGAAGTACGCGACCTCGGGCTGGTAGCCCGCCTCGACGAGGGTCTCGAAGCCGTACATGACCAGCTGCGATGCGCCACCGCAGAGCACGGCCTGCTCGCCGAAGAGGTCGGTCTCGGTCTCCTCGGTGAAGGTCGTCTTGATACCGCCGGCGCGCAGGGAACCGATGGCCTTGGCGTAGGACAGGGCGAGCGGCCATGCCTGGCCGGTGTAGTCCTGCTCGACAGCGACGATGGCCGGCACGCCACGTCCCGCGACGTATTCGCGGCGGACGAGATGGCCCGGGCCCTTGGGCGCCACCATGCAGACATCCACCGTCGCCGGCGGATTGACGTAGCCGAAGCGAATGTTGAAGCCGTGGGCGAAGAAGAGGGCATCGCCCTCCTGGAGATTGGGGGCGATGGCCTCGGCGTACAACTTCTTCTGCACGGGATCCGGCACTGTCATCATGATGAGGTCGGCCTCAGCCGCGGCCGTCGCAGGATCGACGACCCGCAGGCCCTCCTCCTCCGCCTTCGCGCGGCTCTTGGAGTTGGGGGCCAGGCCGACGCGTACGTCGACACCGCTGTCGCGCAGGCTCAGCGAGTGGGCGTGGCCCTGGCTGCCGTAGCCCATGACCGCGACGACGCGGTTCTGGATGATGGAGAGGTCGGCGTCCTCGTCGTAGAAGAGCTCGGCGGCCACGGTGGTGCTCCTTCGTCGGTGGGGAGAGGGGTAGAGGGTATCGGGGGGCTCAGGCGCTGCGATCGACCGGCCGCAGCGAACGATCGCTGATCGAGCGACCCCCTCGACTGAGGGCCACCATGCCCGACATGACGAGCTCCTTCACGCCGTAGGGCTCCAGCAGGCGCAGCAGCGCATCGATCTTGTCCTGGTTGCCCGTGGCCTCGATGGTGAGCGCGTCAAGCGCCACGTCGACCACCTTGGCCCGGAAGAGCTGCACGATCTCGAGGATGCTTGACCGGGAGTCGGCATCCGCCTTGACCTTGACGAGCACGATCGAGCGCTGGACGGAGGAATCCTCCTCGAGCTCCACGATCTTGAGCACGTTGATGAGCTTGTTGAGCTGCTTGGTGACCTGCTCCAGCGGCAGCCCCTCGACGTTGACCACGATGGTCATGCGAGAGACGTCAGGGACCTCGGTGGCACCGACCGCGAGAGACTCGATGTTGAAGCCACGACGCGAGAAGAGGCTCGCGACGCGCGCGAGGACGCCGGGCTTGTCCTCGACGAGGACGGACAGGGTGTGGCGGCTCATCTCACTCCTCCGAATCCCAGGAGGGCGCCATCTCGCGCGCCACCATGATGTCGTCGTTGCTCGTGCCGGCAGCGACCATCGGCCAGACCATTGCGTCGCGGTGCACCACGAAGTCGATGACGACCGGCGCATCGTTGAGCGCGAGTGCCTTCTCGATCACGGTGTCGACATCCTCGGGGCGCTCGCAGCGCAAGCCGTGGCAGCCATAGGCGTCGGCCAGCTTGACGAAGTCGGGGATCCGATGCGAGTGCAGGTCGGTCTCGGAGTAGCGCTGGTTGTAGAAGAGCGTCTGCCACTGCCGGACCATGCCCAGGCTTGAGTTGTTGATGAGCGCGACCTTGATGGGGATGTCGTTGATCGCGCAGGTGGCCAGCTCCTGATTGGTCATCTGGAAGCAGCCGTCTCCGTCGATGGCCCACACCGTGGAGCCCGGCATGCCGACCTTGGCGCCCATCGCCGCGGGAACGGCGTACCCCATGGTGCCGAGGCCTCCGGAGTTGAGCCAGGTGCGGGGCTTCTCGTACTGCACGAACTGCGCACCCCACATCTGGTGCTGGCCCACGCCGGCGGCGTAGATGGAGTCGGGGCCGGAGATGCTCCCGAGTCGCTCGATGACGTACTGCGGGGAGAGCGTGCCGTCATCCGGGAGGTCGTAGCCCAGCGGGTAGGTGTCGCGCCACCGATTGAGGATGGACCACCACGCCTCGTAGTCGCCGCGCTTGCCCGCTGCCATCTCGTCTCGGATGGCAGCGGCGAGCTCGGCCATCACCTCGCCGACATCGCCCACGATCGGCACGTCGGCGAAGCGGTTCTTCGAGATCTCCGCCGGGTCGATGTCCGCGTGGATGATCGTGGCGTCGGGGGCGAAGGTCGACAGCTTCCCCGTGACGCGATCGTCGAAGCGCGCGCCTAGGGCGACGATGAGGTCCGCCTTCTGGAGTGCGCCCACGGCGCCCACGCTGCCGTGCATGCCGGGCATGCCCATGTGCTGCGGATGGCTGTCGGGGAAGGCCCCGCGGGCCATGAGCGTGGTGACGACCGGCAGGCCGGTGAGCTCGGCGAGGTCGCGGAGCTGGGCGGAGGCATCCGCTCGGATCACGCCGCCCCCGACATAGAGGACCGGGCGCTTGGACTCCACGATGAGCCGCGCGGCCTCGCGGATCTGCTTGGAGTGCGGCTTGGTCACCGGGTGATAGCCCGGCAGATCGATGCTCTCGGGCCACGCGAAGGTCGTCATCGCCTGCAGGGCGTCCTTGGACACATCGACGAGCACCGGGCCGGGGCGGCCGGTGGAGGCGAGATGGAAGGCTTCCGCGATCGCGCGCGGGATCTCCGCGGGGTCGGTGACAAGGTAGTTGTGCATGGTGATCGGCATGGTGATGCCGCGGATGTCTGCCTCCTGGAACGCGTCGGTGCCGATGGCCGCACTGGGCACCTGGCCCGTGACGGCCACCATGGGCACGGAGTCCATGTGGGCGTCGGCGATGGGGGTCACCAGGTTGGTGGCGCCGGGACCGCTCGTCGCCATGCAGACCCCGACACGCCCGGTGGCCGCGGCGTAGCCCTCGGCCGCGTGGCCGGCGGCCTGCTCGTGGCGCACGAGGATGTGGCGGACCTTGGCGGAGTCCATGAGGGGGTCGTAGGCGGGGAGGATGGCTCCCCCGGGGATGCCGAAGACCACATCGACCCCGGCGTGCTCCAGGGATCGGATGAGGCTCTCGGCCCCGGTGATCTGCTCGCTCATGCCTTCCTCGCTCCGCTTGGGGGGTCTCCATGGTGTCGCATGGGCCCCGTGAACACGAAACCCCCCGGCCCTAGGGGCTCGGAGGGTGCGCGCGGGTCGCCTTCGCGACAGGGACGGGCTAGCCCGCGCGCCTGCCTACGATGACGATGACCTGCTGCATGGGGGAAGAGTAGCGCAGCCTCCGCCCCTGGGGAAATGCCCCTAGTCGCAGACGGCTCCCCGGCTCGCCGATCCCACCAGGCGTGAGTACTTCGCCAGGACTCCCCGCTCATAGCGGGGCGGCAGGGGGACGAACTCCGCCCGTCGCCGGGCGAGCTCCTCCTCGTCGACGTGCAGGTCGAGGGTCCGAGCACGGATATCGATGGAGATCCGATCTCCGTCGCGGACCAGGCCGATGGGCCCGCCGTCCACGGCCTCCGGGGACACATGGCCGACGCAGAGCCCGGTGGTGCCACCGGAGAAGCGCCCGTCGGTGAGGAGGAGCACGTCGCTGCCGAGGCCAGCGCCCTTGATGGCGCCGGTGATCGCGAGCATCTCGCGCATACCTGGCCCGCCCTTCGGGCCCTCGTAGCGCACGACGACGACATCGCCCGCCTCGATGGACCCATCGGCCAGGGCGAGCATCGCCGACTCCTCGCGGTCGAAGACTCGCGCACGCCCCTCGAAAGCCTCGACCGGCACGCCCGCGGTCTTCACGACGGCTCCCTCCGGAGCGAGGCTGCCACGCAGGATCGAGATGCCCCCATGGTGCGACAGCGGGTCCGAGAGGGGCCGCACCACGCGGCCGTCGGGCGCCGGCGGGCGCATGTCGGCGAGGTTCTCGGCCACCGTGCGACCGGTCACCGTCAGGCAGTCGCCCCGGAGCAGGCCCTCGTCCAGCAGCATGCGCATGACGACCGGCACGCCGCCGACCCGGTCGAGGTCGAACATCACGAACTCCCCGAACGGCTTGAGGTCCGCGACCAGCGGGGTGCGGTCGCTGATGCGCTGAAAGTCCTCGAGATCGAGCTCGAATCCCGCCTCGTGCGCGATCGCCGGCAGGTGCAGGACGGAGTTCGTCGAGCCACCGAGTGCCATGACGACGGCAATCGCATTGTCGATCGACTCGCGCGTGATGATGTCGCGCGCGGTGATCCCGCGCCGGATCAGGTCGATGACCGCGCGGCCCGAATTGCGCGCCAGAGTCTCGCGCCGGGCGTCGACCGCCGGCGGGGACGAGGATCCCGGCAGGGCCATGCCCATGGCCTCGGCCGCACTCGCCATGGTGTTGGCCGTGTACATGCCCCCGCACGTGCCCGCGGTCGGGCAGACCGCCTTCTCGATGCGCACGAGGTCCTCATCGGACATGAGACCACGGGCATTCGCGCCCACCGCCTCGAAGGACGTCACGATGTTGACCGTGTGCTCCTGGCCGTCTGACAGCCGCACCTTGCCGGGCAGGAGGGACCCGGCGTACAGCAGGACACTCGCGACATCGATGCGGGCCGCGGCCATGAGCATCGCCGGGATCGACTTGTCGCAGCCTGCGAGGGTCACCATGCCGTCGAGCCGCTCGGCCTGCATCACCGTCTCGACCGAGTCGGCGATGACCTCGCGGCTCACCAGCGAGAAGTGCATGCCCTCGTGCCCCATGGAGATGACATCGGAGACCGTGATGGTGCCGAACTCCATCGGGAAGCCGCCCCCCGCCTGGATGCCATGGGCGACCTCGCCGGCGACCTCGCGCAGAGACATGTTGCACGGGGTGATCTGGTTGAACGATGACGCAATGCCGATCTGGGGCTTGGCGAAGTCGTCGTCGTCCATGCCGAGCGCGCGCAGCATCCCGCGGTTCGGGGAGCGGTCGCGGCCCTGGGTTGCCAGGCGGCTGCGGGGGGTCATGTCCGGGCTGGTCGGGGGCGTCACCCCCTCAGGATAGGAAGCGGCCGGACTGGGAGGATTCGGGCATGGACTTCCGGACGCTCATCACCGTCGAGGAGCTGCGCGCACGACTCGACGACCCCGACCTGGTGATCCTGGATGCGCGCTTCAGCCTCGACGACGAGCAGTGGGGCAAGCGCGCCTACGCCGACGGGCACATCCCCGGCGCACTGCAGGCGGACACTGCCGATCATCTCGCGGGCACGATCGTCCCCGGGGTGACCGGGCGCCGGCCCTTCCCGGAGCCGGACGACTTTGCGCGACAGCTGGGTGCCTGGGGCATCGGCGATGCCACGCAGGTCGTCGCGTACGACGCCGACGGGGGCCTCATGTCCGCCGCGCGCGTCTGGCTCATGCTGCGCTGGATGGGCCACGACGGCGTCGCCGTGCTCGACGGCGGCTGGCAGGCATGGGTGGCCTCGGGCGCACCGGTGGAGACCGAGGCCCGCACCCCCGAGCCCACGGCGTTCACGGCTCAACTGCGACCCGAGATGCTCGCCGACGTCGACGAGGTCGATGAATTCCGGCAGCGCCCACTCACGTGCGTCTTCGACTCCCGGGGCGCCGAGGGCTACCACGGCGGCGGGGTCTACCACGATCCCGTCCGGGGCCACATCGCCGGCGCCGGGCTTGCCGACCGCGCGCACACCCTCACGGAGGACAAGCGCTACCGCTCCCCCGATGAGCTCCGTGCCCACTACGAGTCCCTCATCGGCGACCAGGATCCGCGGGAGATCATCTTCTACTGCGGCTCCGGTATCACCGCCGCGCAGAACGTGCTCGCGATGACGATCGCCGGGCTTCCGGGCTCGCGCATGTACGTCGGATCGTGGAGCGAGTGGATCACCGACCCCGCAAGGCCGGTTGAGCTATGAGCGACCGCTACCGCTTCGCCGTCATCGGCACCGGCTTCTTCGCGCAGAACCACCTGCACGCCTGGGCCGAGATCCCCGACGTGGAGCTGGTGGCCGTGTGCGACACCGATCCCGAGCGCTTAGCCGCCGCGACGCGCGACTTCGGCGGGCGCCCCTACGCGGATGCCGCGGAGCTCTTCGCGCGCGAGGACCTCGACTTCGTCGACATCGCGACCACTCCCCCCACGCACCCGCAGATGGTGCACCTCGCGGCCGAGCACGGCGTGGCGGCGATCTGCCAGAAGCCGCTCGCCTGGGATCTCGCGGACGCTCGCGCGATGGTGGCGGCCATGGCGGCCCAGGACCTGCCCTTCATGGTCCACGAGAACTTCCGCTTCCAGCACCCCATGCGCCGCGTGAAGGAGGTCCTCGACAGCGGCGTCATCGGGCGTCCGTTCTTCGGCCGCTTCAGCTTCCGCAGTTTCCACGACTGCTACACGCCGCAGCCCTGGCTCCTCGACAGCGAGCGCATGATCATCGTGGACGTCGCCGTCCACCTCTTCGACCTCGCCCGATTCTTCATGGGCGAGCCCGAGTCGCTGTACGCCGAGGCCCTCAAGGTCAACCCCCGCATCGTTGGCGAGGACGTCGCGACCGTCATGATGCGCATGCCCGGTGCGACGGCCATCGCCGACGCCAGCTACGAGACCTTCTCCGACCATTCGACGTACCCCCAGGCCTTCGTCACCATCGAGGGCACCAAGGGAGCCATCACCCTCGGCCCCGACTACCACCTCCAGGTGGTCTCCCACCCCGTGGACGTCGGCGACTCGGCCGCGCGCATGACCGGTGCCGTCGTCCTCGACGAGGACCTCGAGATCCCCGAGCATCCCTGGGCCTCGCGGCCGTGGAATGGGATCCAGGACAGCGTCGTCAACCTGCAGCGGCACTGGGTGGAGTGCCTGCGCACCGGTCGCACGCCGGAGACGAGCGGGGCCGACACCCTGCGGACCATGGAGCTCACCCTGGGCGCGTACGAGTCGCTCGAGACGGGGATGCCCTACCGCGTGGGCAGCCTGTGACGCGGCGCCTGAGTGCCGGGCCGCTTCGCCTGGACTACGACAACGGCGACCTGCGGGCCATCCGCGTCGGCGACCTCGAGATCGTGCGCCGCATCTACGTGGCCTTCCAGGATCGCAATTGGTCCGCGCGGCCGTGGCATGTCGAGGAGGAGGAGGTCGAGTCGACGGGCGACGGATTCCGCATCCGCGTGCGCGCCCGCGGCTCCTTCGACGCACGCCACTTCACGTGGGAGGGCGACTTCACCGGCGACGCCGACGGCACGATCACGTACGCCATCGACGGATCGACCACGGAACCCTTCCTGCGCAATCGCCTCGGCATCTGCCTCCTCCATCCCATGGACCGGTTTGCCGGCCGCCCCTGCGTCGTCACCACCGACGAGGACACCGTCGAGGCGGCCTTCCCCGTGTCGATCTCCCCGCACCAGCCCTTCCTGGGGATCCGGGCCATGGAGTTCCCCACCGTCGACGGCGCCCGCGCCCGACTGGACTTCGCTGGCGAGGTCTTCGAGACCGAGGACCACCGCAACTGGGGAGACGCCTCCTACAAGACCTACTGCACGCCCATCGCGCTGCCCTTCCCCGTCGAAGTGCGGCCCGGAGACCGCGTCGCCCAGTCGGTGACGCTGCGCCTCTCGGGTCCCGCTCCTGAGCCTGTCGAGCCTGCGGAGGCCGTGACGATCACGGTGTCCGCCGATCCCATGCCGCTGCCGGGCATCGGGACCCAGGTGACGGGCCTGCCGTGGACGGACGGCGAGATGGCGGCCGTGCGCGCACTCGACCTCGACCACCTCATGGCCACCGTCGACGCGGCCGCCGAAGACGCGTCCGACGATCTCGCCGGGGTCATCGAGGCCGCGAATCGCCTCGGGGTGCCGCTGCGACTGCGACTGGCCAACGGCGATGAGGCGGCGTACGCGCGACTCCGCGATGCCGTGCGCGCGGCCCCGCTGCAGTCCCTGGCCGTCATCCGCGATGACGAGAAGGTGACATCGTCGGCGAGCACGGCGATCGCGCGGGATGCCCTCGGCGAGGACCTCCCCTGGTGCGTCGGCACCGACCTGTACTTCACCGAGCTCAACCGCCAGCCCCCGGATACGACGGGCGCCAGCTGGGTGTCCTTCTCGATGAATCCCCAGGTGCACGCCTCCGACGATCGCTCCGTCCTCCAGAACGCCGCCACGCTCGCGGCGATCGCCGCCGAGGCGCCGCGGCTATCGGGATCTGCACGGATCGCCGCGGGGCCGATCTCCCTGCGCCCGCGCTTCAATCCGAATGCCACGGACCCCGCCTCCGACGTGAGCAATAACGACCTGCCGAGCGCGGTGGACGCCCGGCAGCGCACCTGGTTGGCCGCCGTCTGGACGGCGCTGTCCCTGCGGAGCCTCGCTGCGCCGGGCACCGTCGATGCGGTGACCTACTTCGAGGCGGTCGGCTGGCGGGGCCTGCGCGAGCGTGATGCGGGTTCGGCCGACCCGGTGGCCTTCCCGTCGAGCCCCAGAGAGGAATTCCCCGTCTACGCGCTGCTGCGCGCACTCGCCGGGTACCCCGACCTGCTGCCTACGGCCTCCGCGCAGCCGGAGGTTGCCGACGCCCTCGTCGTCACCGGGCCTGACGGCTCCCGCGCCTTCGTCGTCAACATGTCCCCGGTGCCCCGGATCATCGTGCTGAGCGGGGCGATGTCTGCCACCATCGAGGCCGCCCCGCAATCCATCGCCATCATCGATCTCGACCGGAGGACCCCGTGACCGATCCCCTGTTCGGCCTGGAGGGTCGCGCGATCCTCATTACCGGCGCGGGGGGTGCCATCGGCTCGACGGTGGCCGCGGAGCTCGCCGGACGAGGCGCCCGGGTGATGCTCCAGGACCTCAGCGAGGAGAAGGTGGCGCCGGTCGCCGAGGCCATCGTCGCCGCCGGAGGGATCGCCGAGACACTCGTCTCCGACCTCTCCACCGCTGACGCGGCCGGGGAGACCGTGCGCCGTGCTCACGCCGCGCTCGGCGGCCTCGACGTCCTCGTCAACAGCGCTGGGACCAACCGCCGCAAGCCCATCGACGAGGTGACCGCGGATGACTTCGACGCGATCGTGGCTGTCAACCTCCGCGCCGTCTTCTTCGCGAGCCAGGCCGCGCATCCGATCATGGCCGAGGCCGGCGGCGGAAGCATCGTCAATCTCAGCTCACTGAGCGCGCGCTTCAGCTTCAACACCATCTCGGTGTACGCCGCGACAAAGGCCGGCGTCACCTCGCTCACGCGCAGCTGCGCGCGCGAATGGGCGCGCGACGGCATCAGAGTCAACTGCCTGGAGCCCTTCGTCATCAAGACGGAGTTCACCAAGCCCCTCTGGGGCGAGGACCACCGGCAGCGATGGTTCGACCACGTGACGCCCGTCGGCCGACTCGGCGACCCGGGCGAGCTCGTCGGCGCGGTCGTCTTCCTCGCGAGCGACGCCTCCACCTGGATGACCGGCCAGTCCCTCGTCATCGACGGTGGACTCACCGCCGGGGCCGACTGGGACGCCTACCGCGACCTGTGAGCGCGGCTAGGACACCCCCACGATGCGGGCCACTCCGCCCTCCACCACGAACGTGACCGCGGTGACCTCCACGAGATCGGGGCATTCCGCCTTCCCCGAGCCGTAGATCGTGACATCGCGCAGCTGCGACATGCCCGGCATGGTGGCCATGCCCCCATAACTGCATTCGTTGTCGAAGTTGACGCGCCGCGAGGGCGCCATCGCGTACTGGCCATCAGCCAGCCCGGTGCGCGCGTTGATCGAGGGATCGAGCGTCGAGGCGACGTTGGAGGCAAAGATCACGCCGAAGGCCGCAAGCGCGACGATCACCACGCCCGCGACGATCGAGACCGCGATGTTGAGCCACGCGATGATCCGCGTAGCCGTGTTGAGGCCGGCACCCTCGATTCGGCCCCCCGAGGAGGCGATCTCCCGACTCGAGGACCGCGCGAGCACGAGGGCGATGATCGCCGCGATGATGGGGCACAGGACCCAGGACACGATGGCAAGGACCAATCCGGCGACGGCGTTCGTCGACGTCGCGGGAGCCGCCGCCACCGGGGCCGCCGCCGACCAAGCGCTGCCGTCCCAGTAGCGCTGCTGACCGGGGTTCTGCGGATCGGGATACCAGCCTGCGGGGGCCGACGGTTCGGGCGTGGCGTCACTCATATGCGAAGCCTAGTGCGCGAGCGGGACCCTTCAGGGCGCCGGCACGCAGGTGCTGCGCTGCTCCCCCAGGCCGTCAATGCCGAGGGTCATGACGTCGCCGGGCGCCAACCAGCCGGGCTGGGACATGCCCATGGCGACGCCCGGGGGTGTGCCGGTGTTCACCAGGTCGCCCGGATCCAGCACGAGGAACTGGCTGATGTGATGGAGCAGCACGTCCACGCCGAAGATCATGTCGGCCGTGGTGCCCGTCTGCCGCCGCTGGCCATTGACGTCCAGCCAGAGGCCGACGCCCGTGCGGGGATCGAATTCATCGGGCGTCACGAGCCAGGGGCCGCAGGGGTTGAACGTCTCGGCCGACTTGCCCTTCATCCACTGTCCGCCGCGCTCGATCTGGAAGGCGCGCTCGGACACATCATTGGAGACGACGTACCCGGCGATGAGGCTCCACGCCTCGTCGGGCGATGCGAGATAGCGACAGGTCGAGCCGATGACGACCCCGAGCTCCACCTCGTAGTCCATCTTCGTCGCGCCTCGCGGCACGCGGACATCGTCGGTCGGGCCCACGAGGGTGTTGGGTGCCTTGTTGAAGAGGACCGGCTCGTCCGGGATGGCCATCTTGGACTCGGCGGCATGGTCGGCGTAGTTGAGGCCCGCGCACACGATGTTGCCGGGCCGGGCGATCGGCGCACCGAGCCGGGCG
>JBPCSL010000100.1:0-4353 GCA_051007175.1 Candidatus Nanopelagicales bacterium | reverse complement strand
GTCATTCTGCCGAGGCGGCGTAGGTGATGCGGCCGCCGGTTTCGTCCTTGTCGATGCGCCGGGTCAGCCACAGTCCCTCGAGGGCCATCTCCACGCAGGCGGCGGCGATGCCGGCGGTCGGCTCGGCCTCAGGCCCCTCGAGATCGGCCACGAGTCGGCCCAGGCCCTCGAACTGGCCGCCGGAGGCGAGCACGTCGGGCCCGGGCACGAGGTCGCCGGTCTCGATGGAGCCGCCCTCGTCGAGCACGGTGATGAGCGGGGCGAGATCGAAGCCGCCTAGGTGCTTGCGGTAGGTCTCGGCGATGGCCTTGCGGGCGAGGTGCACGAGCACCTCCTCCTCGCGGCCCTCCTCGCTCACCTCGAACTCCACCTTGCCGCGCAGCGTGGGCACGACGCCGGCGAGGTCGCCGACGCGCGCCACGGGTGCATCGCCGGTGATGGCCGCGCGACGCAGCGCTGCGCCCGCGAGTGCCTCGGCGGCCGCGATGGCGAAACGCGCCGAGACTCCGCTGCGCTGGTCGACCGCGCCGGACTCCCGCACGAGCCGGGTGAATCGCGCCACCACCTCGAGCAGATGCCGCGGCACGATGGCGACGAGATCGGCCTCCTGTGCGATGAGGTCGACCTCGTGGTGGACGTCGTAGGGGTAGTGAGTGGAGATTTCCGCGCCAAAGCGGTCCTTCATAGGCGTGATGATGCGCCCGCGATTGGTGTAGTCCTCGGGGTTGGCGCTGGCCATGACGAGGAGGTCGAGTGGCAGTCGCAGGGTGTAGCCGCGCACCTGGATATCGCGCTCCTCCAGCACATTGAGCAGGGCAACCTGGATGCGCTCGGCGAGGTCGGGGAGTTCGTTGATGGCGAAGATGCCGCGATTGGTGCGCGGCACGAGACCGAAGTGGATGGTCTCGGGATCACCGAGGGTGCGGCCCTCGGCGACCTTCACCGGGTCGACGTCGCCGATCAGGTCGCCCACCGACGTGTCCGGGGTCGCGAGCTTCTCGCCGTAGCGCTCGCTGCGATGCCGCCACGCGACCGGGGTGTCGTCGCCGAGTTCGGCGACGCGGCGCCGGCCGTAGGCGCTCACGGGAGCGAGCGGGTCGTCGTTCACCTCCGACCCTTCGACGATGGGCATCCACTCGTCGAGGAGCGTCACCAGCGTGCGGATGAGCCGAGTCTTGCCCTGGCCTCGCTCGCCGAGCAGGACGATGTCGTGGCCCGCCAGCAGGGCCCGCTCCAACTGCGGCAGCACGGTGTCGTCGAAGCCCACGATCCCGGGGAATGTGGGCTCGCCGGCCGACAGCCGAGTGCGCAGGTTGTCGCGGATCTCCTCCTTCACGCTGCGCGACTCGTATCCCGAGGCGCGCAGCGCGCCCAGGGTCCGGGGAAGGCCGGAGGGGACAGGAGGAGTTGTACTGCTCATTCCCCGACCGTACGTCAGGATGGGAGACGTGGCGAGGGCGGATCAGGCATGCTGCGCGGCTGCGCTCTCCCGCGGACTGGACGTGCCGGGTGCGGTGGCAAGCGCCCTGGCCGGCCTTGCCGGCCTGCCGTGCCTCGCGATCGTGGAGGTGGCGGCGCCGGCCGACCCCAACTCCGGAGGTCGCGCCCTCGCGCACGCCGCGCAGCTCATCCGCGAGGTGGCGCCCGAGTGCACGGTGATCGGCTCGACAGCTCACGGTGTCATCGGCCCGCAGGGATCGCTGGAGATGGAGCCGGCGGTCTCGGTCTGGCTGGCGCACTTCCCGGACGCAGGGCCGGGCCTGCCCGGCACGCGGCCCAGGGCCTTCCGCATGGCCACGGTGCCGGGCCCGCACGGCGGCCTTGCCCTCACGGGGCTTCCCGAGGTGCGCGCCGACGATCGGGTCGCCGTGCTGCTCGCCGACCCGTGGAGCGTGCCGCTCGATGATGCGGTAGCGGCGTTCGCGCGCGTCGATGGCTCGCTGCCGATGGTGGGCGGCCTCGTCTCCGGCGGCGGGCGTCGCGGCGACTCGCGACTCGTCCTCGACGGTGCTGTCTTCGACAACGGGGCGGTGGGCGTGATCCTCGACGGCGCAGCCCCCGTGCGCACGATGGTGAGCCAGGGGTGCCGCCCGATCGGGGATCCCCTCACCGTGACCTCCGCCCAGGGCAATGCGATCGCGGCCCTCGCTGGCATGCCCGCCCTCGAGCGGGTGCAGGAAGTGCTGGCCTCCCTCGACCCGCTCGACCAGGCGCTCGCGGCCCGCGGACTGCACATCGGCATCGCGAACGACTCCGGCGACGGCAGCAGGGCCGCTGACTACGTCATCCGCGGCATCCTCGGGGTCGATGCGGCGACCGGTGCCCTCGCCGTGGGCGACGAGGTGCCGGTGGGCGCGGTCGTCCGGCTGCACCTGCGCGATGCCGACTCGGCCGACGCAGACTTGCGCGAGGTAGTGGGCAGCCTGAGTGCAGGCACCGAGCCTGCCGGCGCCTACCTCGTCACCTGCAATGGCCGCGGCGGAGCCATGTTCACGACGAGCGATCACGATGCGGGAATCGTGCGCGCGGGCCTGGGCACGTCGGCGGTCGCCGGATTCTTCGCAGCGGGCGAGATCGGTCCTGTGGGCGGCACCAATCACCTGCACGGGTTCACGGCCGTGGTGCTCGTGGTCGATCCGCATCCGGTGACCGTCGACGTCGAGGTCGCGCGAGAGTACGGCGCGCCCGATGCGCCGCCCGACGACCTCGACGCGGAGCTGAGGGCACTCCTCGGGCCCTGAGCGAGCCCCCGGAATCATCCACAGGCGCAGGCGTGCCGTTGACTGACCCGGCCCAGGCCGATCTAGGTTGTTCGGCATGTCCCGGGATGCCCAGCGATCCGCCGTCTACGCGGCCGAGGATCAGCTCGCCCGGCTCCTGGCGCGCGGCGGCCGGGTCGACTTCTTTGGCTCCTCGCTCACTCTCCCCGTCGAGCGCCGCTTCGCCGACGTCGACAGCGTCCAGCGGTACGTCGAAGCCGTGCTCGACGTCCCGGCGATTCGCGAGCGCTGGTCGGGACTGCCGCCCGTGCGCGCGCGCACCCGCGCTGGAGGTGGGCGCGCCCACTACGAGGCGGGCGATCCCGCGGTCATCGCCATCCCGCTCGCCGGTCCGGTCGAGGCGCGCTGGGCCGCGCGCGAGACGGTGGTCCTGCACGAGATCGCCCACCACCTCACCATGTCGTCCGCGCCCGCGCCCGCGGCGTCGCCGGAGCCTCCGCATGGGCCACGGTTCTGCGGCACCCTGCTCTTCCTCCTCGGCGTCGCCATCGGGCCCGAGGCCGCCCTCGCCCTGCGCGCATTCCTCGATGGTGCCGGGGTGCCGGTGGAGGAGCTCGCCGTGGAGGCCGCGCCGTGAGCCATCTCGATCGCATCGCCGCGCTGCTCGCCAAGGCGGAGCGCAGCGACAACGCTCACGAGGCCGAGGCCTACCTCGCCAAAGCGCAGGCCCTCGCGACGCAGGCGAGCGTCGACCTTGCCGTGGCGCGCGCCCTCACGGCGAGGCGCGAGGCGCGCGAGCAGCCGACAAGCGTCACCATCACCATCGGCGAGCGTGGCAAGCGTGCCAACACTCACCTCGTGAGCCTCTTCGTCGTGGTCGGCCAGTGCAATTCCCTCCAGATCGACATCGCGCACAACTCGACCTATGTCATCGCCTACGGCATGCCCAGTGACATCGAGCTGGCGGAGGCGCTCTTCGGCTCCCTCGCCACCCAGATGACGGCATCCGCGACGACGTGGCTGTCGCTGGGGGAGTGGCGCGGCGACAGCTATGTCTCGCGCGAGGGCTGGCGCAAGGAGCACACGGCGCAGACGGCGCGCGCGGCCTTCTACCGCGCGTTCATCGACCGCATTGCCGATCGACTTCAGCAGGCGCGTGACGAGGTCTTGCGCGAAGCGGAGCGGCAGCGGGTGGAGATCCCGGCGGAGGTCTCGGGCGGGACCGCCGTCGCGACCACCGGCGCGCTCGTGCTGCGCAGCAAGGAGGCCGAGGTCCGCACCTTCTACCGGCGATCATCGAGCGCGCGCGGTCGCTGGTCGGGCTACTCCGGCGGGGTGAGTCGGCGAGGCGGCAGTGCCTCTCGCGCAGGGAGCGAGGCTGCGGCGCGCGCCCGGCTCACGAGCGCGAAGGGCCTGCCGGGGAAAGGGCCGGGTCTGTCCGCCTAGCGCCTGCGCAGCACCATCGGCATGCCGTCTCGCGTGCGCAGGGTGATGGCGGGCGTCGGCACCACGTCGGTCCCGGACACGAGCTCCGGCCGCCACCGCTGGGCGAGGGTCGCGAGCACGAGCGTGCCCTCCGTCCAGGCGAACTGCTCGCCGATGCAGCGGCGGTTGCCCCAGCCGAAGGGGAACC
>JBPCSL010000099.1:0-8627 GCA_051007175.1 Candidatus Nanopelagicales bacterium | reverse complement strand
GTCATCTACGGACTCACGCGCCCGCCGGGGCATCACGTCACCCGCACGGCGTACGGCGGGTCCTGCTATCTCAACAATGCGGCCATCGCGGCGCAGGCGCTGCGGAATTCCGGCCATGAGCGCGTGGCGGTCGTCGATATCGACGCCCACCACGGCAATGGCACGCAAGACATCTTCTACTCACGCGATGACGTCTTCTATGGCTCGGAGCACGTCGATCCAGGCGCTGGGTGGTTCCCGCACTACGCCGGTTTCGCCGACGAGATCGGCGTCGACGCGGGGCTCGGCGCCAATCTCAACGTGCCGCTTGCTCCGGGCACGGGAGATGCCGCGTGGCTCGATGGCGTCGCTGTCCTGAGCGAGCGGGTCGCGGCCTTCGAGGCCACTGCTCTCGTCGTGTCCCTCGGCGTCGATGCGGCCGCAGACGATCCGGAGAGCCCGCTGGAGGTCACGGCCAACGGCTACCGCGCGGCGGGCGAGATGCTCGGGGGCCTGGGACTGCCCACTGTCGCGCTGCAGGAGGGCGGCTACCACCTCGCCACGCTCGGGCCCCTCGTGCGAGCAACCCTCGAGGGGCTGGTCGCCTAGCCGGCCGACAGCGGTGCGTAGGGACACAGCAGGTCGCCCGGGAGCCTCTGCGTCAGGAGGTACGTCGTGGCTGCGCTATTGATGCAGCGCGATGGCGTCTGAGCGTAGGAAACATGCTGGGTGCTGTCGTAGGTGATGAGCGAGGCACCGGTGAGGTAGTTGGCCATCGTGCGCCCGAAGACGTATTCCGTGCGGGTGTCACCAAGCGAATTGATGACGACGGGCGACGTTGGGAGTGTCAGGTTGTGCGTGAGCGGTGAGTAGCCGTGGGTGAAGTCCTGCGGTAGGCCCGCGCACATCGCGCCCTTGGCGATGGCATTCAAGCCGGCAAAGACACTGTTGTTGGCAGCGGAGACCTTGGCGGCTCTTGCCATCTCCTCTACCGAGGGGTAGTCGCCGATGTCGCGGCAGTTGATGTAGTTGATGTTGAGAGACGCATTCGGATTGACATTCGCTCGCTCCTGCAGGCGCTGAAGCGGCTTCCGCATGCGGTCGGCCGCCCCCTGGTCCTTCGTCCTTAGGGCTTCGTCGGCCAGCCGGATGACATCAAGCACATCGGGGAACGCTGATTGGTAGGAGATGTTGGTGAAGATTGCCGACAGGATCGTCCAGCGCGTCTGCTCCTGCCCGCCCACGGTGATGGTGGTCTCGTTGAGGCCGTCAATGACCCGCTGCAGTCGGTAGGCCATCTTCTTGCCGAAGAGCGAGGAGAAGACCGCCTGACCCGTCGCGAAGTTCCACGACTCGGCGTTCATCCACGATGTCACGGTGAGGTTAGGATCCCACGAACCGTCGAGGATGAGAGTGCGCAGGCTCGTGGGGAACTGCCGCGCGTATCGATAGCCAATGCGCGTGCCATAACTCATCCCCCAGAAGTTCCACTGCTTCTGGCCCAATGCCATGCGCATGGCTTCGAGATCACGGATCACGTAATAGGTGCCGAGATAGGGAGCCACGTCGGGATTGACCTCGAGGCAGGCGGGGAGCACCTGCGCGTACGTGTCGTAGTAGGTCTGCGCATACGCCTCCCAGTCGACCGGTCCGGTGGCCGGCAGCTCATAGGGCTCCGCACGCGGGCCGAGGCAGTTATCGAGTTGGGGTTCGGACAATCCAATCCCGCGCGGATCCCAGGCGACGAAGTCGAAGCGGCTACGCACCTGAGGCGGGAGTTGGCCGAGGATCGCCGTAGCGAGAGCCATCCCAGATTCACCAGGGCCGCCCGGGTTGAAGGTCAACGCGCCGATGCGCTTCGGCGAGGTGGCCTTGTGCACGGCGAGTTCAATCGAGGCGTTGCCCGGATTGGACAGGTCATCCCAATCAATGGGCACAGTCAACGTGCCGCACTGGAATCCGGCGAGAGAGTCGTCCGTGGTGCAGGGATGCCAGGTGATGGCGCCGCGCTCAGCAGCGGCGGGGGCCGCGGGGGGAGCAGCGGGAGCAGCGGTGGCCGCGACCACCCCCACACCAGCGATCATCGAGGAGACCATGACGAGGACGAGGGGACGGCGCATCTGTGCATCCTGTCGCAGGTGAAGGAGAGCGCGGAGGGATACGCCGGATTCGGTGATCCGGTGATCAACGAAGAGCACGAGCAGGTCGTCTTCGGCCGCGATCCCAAGAGCGGCCTGCGGGCGATGGTGGCCATCCACTCCACCGCGCTCGGTCCATCGCTGGGTGGGTGCCGCATGCGGCCCTATGCCGACGAGCAGGCGATGGTTGCTGATGCACTGCTGCTCTCAAAGGCGATGAGCTACAAGAACGCCCTGGCCGGGCTCGACCACGGTGGCGGCAAAGCCGTCATCTGGGGCGACCCCGTCACCGACAAGTCACGCGAACTCTTCCGAGCGATGGGGGCGTTCATCGCCACCCTCGGTGGCCGCTACATCACCGCGGGCGATGTCGGCACGACGGTCGCCGACCTCGACGTCATCCACGAGACGAACCCTTGGACCACCGGCCGTTCTCCGGACAAGGGTGGGTCGGGAGACACGGGCATCCTCACCGCCTACGGCATGCAACAGGCGATGCGCGCGGTCGCGCGGCATGTGTGGGGCAGCGACTCCCTCGAGGGCAAAGTCGTGGGCATCTCCGGAGCGGGCAAGGTGGGTCGCCGGCTCGCCGTGCACCTGGTGAAGGAGGAGGGCGCCCAGGTCGTCATCACCGATCCATCGGCCGCGGCCATCCAGTCCGTTGTGGACGAGGTGCCCGTCGAGGTGGTGATGTCGACCGACGAACTCATCCGCCGCCCACTCGATATCTATTCCCCCAACGCCCTTGGCCACGCTCTGACGATGGAGGTGGCGCAGGCACTGGAGTGCACGGTGGTGTGCGGAGCGGCCAACAACCAGCTTGCCGAACCGGCGGTGGCGCAGGTGCTCGCCGATCGCGGCATCCTCTACGCGCCGGACTACCTGGTGAACTGCGGTGGCGTCGTGCAGGCGGCGGAGGAGCTGTGGCCCGCCGTCGGGCCGGCGGAGCCGTCCCGCTTGGCGGGCGGCTTCGATATGGAGCGCGCGCGAGCGCGCGTGGCGAAGGTCTACGACACGACCCTGCGGGTGCTCGCCCGCGCGGACGCCGAGGGGATCCTCCCGGAGGCCGCGGCAGCGCGCGAGGCCGAGGACCGGATGGCAGCGGGAGGCGGCGCCTTCGGCCGCTTCGACGTCGGCCGCTGAGAAGCTCGCTTCCGCCAGCCGACTCACCTCACCCGCCCTCTTCGGTCGAAAAGCGCCACCCGGTAGTCCTTTTCGACCGAAGAACGCCTCACCGTGCAGCCCGGCGTGGAATCCGGATCGCGGGAACCGCGTGCACGGCGGGCCTAACGAGCTGTTCTTTGCCCTGAAACTGCCACCCGGTGACACTGTGGGGGCAAAGAAGGCCCTGAGCGCGCGGCGGAGTCACACGCGACGCGGATCGGTCTCGTGCGAAGCGGATCGGTCACGTGCGAAGCGGATCGGTCTCGTGCGAAGCGGATCGGTCACGTGCGAAGCGGCTCGGTCACGTGCGAAGCGGATCGGTCACACGCGAAGCGGATCGGTCACACGCGAAGCGGATCGGTCACACGCGCAGCGGCCGCTAGCCCTGCGGGCCCGCCGCGGCCGGGACGGCGTTCGTCCCGGTGAAGCACCCCAGCAGGTAGGGGAACTCCTCCGTCACGACGTAGTGGTAGACGCTCTGCTTCTTGCCGTTCCACAACACCTTCGAGGTGCGGCCGTGGCAGGCATCGAGGTCGGCATTGGTGAGCATGTCGCCCTGGGCATTGCGCTCGACGTAGATGCCGAAGCCGTCGAAGGCGTAGCCGAAGAGGACCGCGGACTTGGGCCCGGCGTTGGTGTCGGCGCCGACGACGCACGCCGATCCCGCGTGGTAGTGGTACTCCGCGAAATTCGGGTGTCCCTCGCACGAGTCCTGCATCTCGTGCGCGCGAGCGTCCATGTTGCGGGCGTCCAGGGCGTTGTAGAGCATGACGCCGTTCTTGGCCACGCCGATCGCGCCCATCGGCAGGCACGTGGGCTTAGCGGCCTTCACCGGATTGCGCGGAATGGCGACCACCTTCTGGCGCGGGGTGATCGACGAGGGATTGCGGTCGTAGGCCGATGCCGGGTCGTCCTTGGCGATCGGGAACTCTCCGGTCGTGCCGACCGTCGGCACGCGCATCGTGGTGATGGTGCGCGTCGTGGCCCCCGACTGCTCGGCGTACTTGGCGGCCGTCTTCCAGGACACCTGACCGCGGACGGCGAGCTTCTCCAGGAGATTCCAGGTGTCGCCCTCGATCCAGGGGCCGTCATGGATGGCGCCCGGGGCATGGGGATTGCCCGGGGTGCAGGCCCACTCCCAGCCGACCCTGCCGGGCCCGGTGGTGGTGACCCGGGAGTCCCCGAGCGGCAGGTGCGTGAGGTCGGTGCCCGGCTTGGGGAGGATCGTGATGGCGCTGGCCCCCGGCACCGGCAGGGGCGCCGCCTGGGCGATCCCCAGCGAGGGCCCCAGGATCGCCGCCGCCGCGGCCACGGGGACGGCGACGGAGGCCGCCAGGACCCTGCGGATCGTCCTCCTGGGTGCTGTCCCGCCCATCCTGACCTCCTCGCGCCGTGGGGGCCAGGATGCCCGATCCCCTCGTGGATTGCCCGGCTGGCGGCGAATCCTGACCTCCCTCCCCCTGCGGGGACTCCGGGGGGCGAGGTACCCTTCGGTGAGTCGGAGCGGGGCCTCAGCCGCCGCCCGAGGACCTGACTGAGGAGTCCGACCATGGGTCGCGGTCGCGCCAAGGCGAAGCAGACGAAGGTCGCGCGTGCGTTGAAGTACGGCGGCCCCCAGACTGACTTCGACCGCCTGCAGGCGGAGCTCGCCACGGGCGAGCACCACGAGATCGACGGTGCCGAGGAGATCGAGGTCGACCTGCCCGTCGAGGATCCCTACGCCACGGATCCCTATGCGAAGTACTACGAGGACGACGACGAGGACCAGGAGTCCAAGTCCCGCTAGGACTGCTTGCTCAGCACGTAGGGTCTCAACTGCCGTGCGATCTCGGGGACGCCTCTGAGTTGCCCTGAGGCGATTCCATAGATGAAGTCATAGGCCTCACCGTTGGACATCGTCACGGTGTGGCCGTTGATGCCGAGAAAGACCAGCAAACCGGCAAGTCCCAGCCTCTTATTGCCGTCGACAAGGGCGTGATTAGTCACGAGGGATTCCGTCAGCGCAGCCGCCATCTCCACCAGATCGCCGTACACAGGCTGTCCGTCGAATGTCGCTTGAGGACGAGCTGCGGCGGCCTCCATCAAACCGGCATCGCGCACGTGCGGCTGTTGGATGACATGGCCGGCGATCCGCATCAGATCGCCCGCGGTCAGGTTGATCACTACTCTGCGAGACGGCGCATGGCCTCGGCGTACCGCGGAAGCTGCTCCGCCATCACGCGATCGATGAGGTCTGCGCGGATGTGGGTCCCGAGGTACTCCTCAATCGCCGACTTCGCGACCTCCTGCATCGATCGGCCCTCGAAGGCGGCACGGGCACGAAGCGCTTCGCTCTGGTCGTCCGACAACCGCAAGGTCATGGCCATGGGCCGATGGTATCACTCGTGATACCTAGGGATGCTTACCGACGACGAACGCCGCCCCGCCCCCGCCGCCCTTCGCCTCGGCATCACCGACCTCGCCATCACGCCGATCGCGCACCACTCCGCACACCCACGCATCGACCTCGCGGTCGCGCAGGTGAGCGAGCGCATTGCCCGCGTCCTCGCCCGACACGAGCGCCACCATGCCGATGCCCATGTTGAAGGTGCGCTCCATCTCGGCCTGCGTCACGCCACCGGAGGCCACGAGAGCGAAGACCGGCTGCGGCGTCCACGTCGAGCGGTCGATATCGACCGCGAGATGAGTCGGGAGCACGCGCGCAAGGTTGGCGGCGATCCCGCCGCCGGTGATGTGGCTGAAGGCGTGCACCTCCGCCTCGTCCATGAGATTGAGGCAGTCCTGGGCGTAGATGCGGGTGGGCTCGAGCATCTCCTCGCCGACGGACCGGCCGAGGTCAGGCACGTAGGTGCCGAGCCCCGGTCCGCCCTCGCCGATGAGCACGCGGCGAGCGAGCGAGTAGCCATTGGAGTGCAGGCCCGAGGAGCGCATCGCGATCGCCACGTCGCCCGCGCGCACGCGGTCGGCCCCGAGGATGCGGTCCGCTTCGACGACGCCCGTGCCCGCCCCGGCGACGTCGTACTCGTCGGGATCGAGAAGTCCAGGATGCTCGGCCGTCTCGCCGCCCAGGAGAGCGCAGCCGGCGATCTCGCAGCCCCGGGCGATGCCGGACACGATGGCCGCGATCCGCTCGGGCACGACCTTGCCGGTGGCGATGTAGTCGGTCATGAAGAGAGGCTCGGCACCGCACACCACGAGGTCGTCGACGACCATGGCGACGAGATCGATGCCGATGGTGTCGTGCATGTCCATGGCCTGCGCCACCGCGACCTTGGTGCCGACCCCGTCGGTGGAGGTCGCGAGCACCGGACGGGCGTAGCGGCTCAGCGCGGAGGCATCGAAGAGGCCGGCGAATCCGCCGAAGCCGCCGAGGACCTCGGGGCGCGTGGCGCGCGACACCGCGTCGCGCATGAGGGAGACCGCACGCTCGCCCGCCTCGACATCGACACCCGAGTCGGAATAGCTGACCATCAGGGGCGCTCGAGCGCGTCGGCCGCGCCCACGCCGGAGGACGCCGTGACCCGCTTCTCGAGGCCCTCGAGGAGGTGCTTGCCCATGACCTCAGGCTCGGGGATCGGCACCGGGTAGACGCCGTCGAAGCAGGCCCGGCACAGGGAGTCCTTCGGCAGCGTGGTCGCCTCGACGAGCTCGTCGAGGGAGACGTAGCCGAGGGAGTCGGCCCCGATCGAGCGGCAGATCTCCTCGACCGACAGGCCATTGGCGATGAGCTCGGCCCGGGAGGCGAAGTCGATGCCGTAGAAGCAGGGCCACTGCACGGGCGGTGAGGAGATGCGCACGTGCACCTCGCGGGCGCCGGCCTCGCGCAGCATCCGCACGAGCGCGCGCTGGGTGTTGCCGCGCACGATGGAGTCGTCGACGACGACGAGGCGCTGGTCGGCGATGACCTCGCGCAGCGGATTGAGCTTGAGGCGGATGCCGAGCTGCCGGATGGTCTGCGACGGCTGGATGAACGTGCGCCCTACGTAGGCGTTCTTCACCAGGCCCTCGGCGAACGGGATGCCCGACTCCTGCGCGTAGCCGATCGCGGCATAACGCCCCGACTCCGGCACGGGGATGACGAGGTCCGCGTCGGCAGGGTACTCGCGCGCGAGGCGACGGCCGATCTCCATGCGCGTGGCCTGGACGCTGCGGTCGGAGATCGTCGTGTCAGGTCGCGCGAGGTAGACGAACTCAAAGAGGCAGCCCTTGGGCTCCGGCTTCGCAAAGCAATGCGCGCGCAGGCCGTGCTCGTCGATGGCGATGAGCTCCCCCGGCTCGATCTCGCGGACGTACGACGCGCCGACGATGTCGAGGGCCGCGGTCTCGCTCGCCACGACCCAGCCGCGCTCCAGGCGACCGAGCACCAGCGGGCGGATGCCCTGCGGGTCTCGCGCGGCGTACAGCGTCGTCTCGTCCATGAAGACGAGGGAGTAGGCGCCCTGGAGCTTGGGCAGCTCCTTCATGGCCGCGACCTCCATGGACACGTCGGGGTGTGCCGCGATGAGGGCGGTGACGAGCTCGGTGTCGGAGGTCGCGCGCGTCGGCTTCGGGGTGCCGAGTGGGAGCTCGCCGCGGTCGGCCTCCCGCGCAGCGACGCGCTCGGCGAGCTCGGGAGTGTTGGTGAGGTTGCCGTTGTGCGCGAGCGCGAGGTGTCCGGTCGCAGTCGAGCGGAAGGTGGGCTGCGCGTTGTCCCAGCAGCTCGACCCGGTCGTCGAGTAGCGCGTGTGGCCGATGGCGACATGGCCCTGCAGCGACTCCAGGCTCGCCTCGGTGAAGACCTGCGACACCAGGCCCATGTCCTTGTAGACGACGATGTGCCGGCCATCGCTCACCGCGATGCCGGCCGACTCCTGGCCGCGGTGCTGCAGGGCGTAGAGGCCGAAGTAGGTGAGCTTGGCGACGTCCTCGCCGGGGGCCCAGACGCCGAAGACCCCGCAGGCGTCCTGGGGCGCTCGGTCGTCTCCGAGGAATTCATGCGTGAGCCTGCCGTCACCGCGCGCCACGAGGGGAGTCTATGCCGCGCCGGGGCCTCGATGGTCCGCGGCGCGGCGCCTGAGCGAATCCCGGCGTGGAGATCCTCCGTGGGTGCGTTCCTCTCCCGGCTCCCACGTGGGGCCGTTCTTTGGGCTGATCTGCACGGTGCGCAGGCGGATCAGCCCTAAGGACGCCGCGAGCTCGCCGAGGAGAGGCTCCTGCGACGGAGCCGGGCCGCTGCGGGAGCTGCCCAAAGGAAACGCGCACCTTCCATGCTCGTTTTGAGCCTCCAGACGCGCAACGCGCCGTGATCCACCGGACAGTGGACCCACCAGGTCCTTCCACCGGCGGACCGTATTCACGGAGGCATCA
>JBPCSL010000098.1:0-8261 GCA_051007175.1 Candidatus Nanopelagicales bacterium | reverse complement strand
CGTGCGACTCCGCCCTCGACGCTCAGGCCCTTGACGTTCGTGACGATCGGCCAGCCCAGCGCGTGCGCGATGCGCACGCCGACCTGGTAGCCGGCCGCATCCGCGGACTCGGTGCCGACGATGACGGCGTCGAAGTCGGTGGGATCGGCCGTGATCGCGGCCGCGAGTGCCGCGGCCGTGGCCTGCCCGTCCCAGTCCGCGCCATCAGTCTCCAGCAGGACCCCCCGGTCGACGCCCACCGCCATGACCTCGCGGATCTGCTCCGCGGAGTCGGCGGTCCCGAGAGTGAACGCCGTGACCGAGCCGTCGCCCTCGGCGAGCTGGACCGCGGCCTCGACGGCGCACTCCTCGTGAGGGCTGAGGGTCCAGCCCATGGCGCTGCCGCTGGTGTCGATGGCGGTCTCGTCGGCCGTAAGGGTCCACTTGCCGGGCGAGAGCGGGATGCGCTTGATGCAGACGGCGATGTTCACGACATGATCCGATCGTTCTCGGGATCGAAGAGCGCTCCCGAGCCGGTAACGGTCACGGGGTACTGCTCGCCGAGGTACTCCACGACGAGGTGGGTCCCCGGCGCGGAGTATTCCGCGGGCAGGTAGGTCATGAGCACGTGCTTGCCCACCGACGGTGCGGACCCGGCCGAGGTGACGTAGGAGCGGCGACCATGGGCATCGGTGATGGGCTGGACGTCCTTGGTGAGGATGGGCTCGCCACCGAGCATGTAGCGCTTCTCGCCGGTGGACGAGGTGTGGTCGTCGACGGTGAGCACGCACATGGTGGCCGCGGGAGCCTCCTCGCGGTGACGCAGATGCGCCTCCTTGCCGACGAAGTCGGCGTCCTTGATCTTCTTCGGGCTCATGCCGGCCTCGACGACGGTGAAGTCGCCCTCGAGCTCGGGGCCGTAGGCGCGGTAGCCCTTCTCGAGGCGGCCGGTGGTGGCGTAGACGCCGATCCCGACGGGGATGAGGCCGTGGGACTGGCCCGCCGCCCAGATCGCATCCCACACGGCGAGGCCGTCGGCCATCGAGACGTAGAGCTCCCACCCGAGATCGCCGACGTAGGAGATGCGCGACGCGAGGACGGTCTTCCCGGCGATCGTGATCTCGCGGCAGGTGCCGAAGGCGAAGCCGTCGTTGCTCATGTCCGCATCGGTCACGGCCGACAGGATCGCCCGGGCGTTCGGGCCCCAGAGGCCGATCGTGGAGATGTCATCGGTGAGGTTGGTGAACGCCGCTCCCTCGGCCGCGTGGTCCGAGAACCACTTGAAGTCGCTCATGCCGTGGGCCCCGCCGGTGACCACGCGGAAGTGATCCTCGCCCAGGCGCATGACGGTGAGGTCGGAGCGGAAGCCGCCATTGGGGGCAAGCACCGGGGTGTAGACGACCTTGCCGATCGCGACGTCCATCTGGCGCATGCAGACCTTCTGCACGGTGGCGAGGGCACCAGGGCCGGTGATATCGAAGATCGCGAAGGCCGTGAGGTCGACCAGTCCCGCGGTCTCGCGCAGCTGCAGGTGCTCGGCGTTGATGATGGGTGACCACCAGCGTGACTCCCACTCGGCGGTGCGCGGCATCACGGCATCGCCGAACTTGTCGAGCAGGCCCGCGTTGGACGCGTACCAGAAGGGGCGCTCCCACTGGACCGTCTCGAAGAAGACGGCTCCGAGTGCCTTCTCGCGCTCGTAGTAGGGCGACATGCGCACCTCGCGATTGGACGACCACTGCTCGGCTGGATGCACGATGCCGTAGGTCTTGTTGAAGCCCTCGGACGTGCGGTCCTTGATGTGCTTGGTGGTCGTCTGCCCGGGGTAGAAGCGGGCGATGTCGGAGGCGTGCAGGTCGATCTCGGGCTGTCCGAGCACCATCCACTCGGCCATGGCCCGCCCGACGCCCGGGCCTTCCTTGACCCACACGGCGGCGGCCGACCACAGGCCCTTGACCTCGGGGGTCTCGCCGAGGATGGGCATGCCGTCGGGAGTGAGGGAGAGCAGGCCGTTGATGGCGTACTTCTCCTGCGCGCTCTCGTCGCCGACGATCTCCGGCATCAACTCGAGGGCGTGCTCGTCCTGGTCGGCGAAGTCCTCGGGCGTGAAAGGGAACTCGGTGGGGGAGAGCGCGGCCTCGGCGTTCGAGGGGATGTCCTCGGCGTCGTAGAGGATCGGGCGATGGGCGTAGGAGCCGATCTCCAGGCCCGTGCCGTGCTGGCGCTCGTACATATTGGTGTCCATGTCGCGGACGATGGGGTATTCGAGGTCGCCCTTGGCGTCGGCGAACATCGCGACGGGGCCGATATCCTTCATCTGGTGCACCGCGGGCGTGAGCGGGATCTGCGCCCCCGCCATGGCGGCCAGCTGGCGGCTCCAGCAGCCGGTGGCGATGACGACGTAGTCAGCCTCGATCGTGCCCTGGTCGGTGACGACGGACCTGATGCGGCCGTCCTCGACCGTGAGGTCCTTCACCTCGACGTTGGCGAAGGACTGCAGGGCGCCCATCTCAATGGCCTTCTCGCGCATGAGCGTGCCGGCGCGCAGCGAGTCGCACACGCCGACGCCCTTGGTGTAGAAGCCGCCGAGGATAACAGTCTCGTCGATGAAGGGGACCATCTCCTTGACCTCGGCCGGCGTGAGCAGGCTCATGTCCTCGATGCCCCAGGACTTGCCCGAGGTGATGCGGCGGGTGAGCTCCTGCATGCGTTCGGGGGTCCGGGCGACCTCGATGCCGCCGGACTCGAAGAAGGTGTCGAGCTCCTTGTACTGCCGCAGGCTGTCGAGGGTGAGCTGCGCCATCTCCTTGTTGTGGTCGACGAGGAAGATGAAGTTCGAGGCGTGGCCTGTCGAGCCACCGGGGTTGGGCAGTGGGCCCTTGTCGATCTGCACGATGTCGCGCCAGCCCAGGCGCGCGAGGTGGTAGGCGACGGAGTTGCCCACGATGCCGGCGCCGATGACGACGCACTTGGCCTTGCTCGGCAGGTTGCTCATCCTTCTTCTCTCTCTCGCGTTCGGCGTACTCAGATAGCTCGTCGGACTTCGGCCTCGAAGCCCGTGACATGGGACGACATGACCTCGGCGGCCCGGTCGGGATTGCCCTCGCGGATGGCCACGAGGAGGTCGCGGTGCTCGGCGACGGCGTCGCCGAGGTGGCTCACCCGGTCAAGGGCGAGGAACCAGATGCGCAGGGCGTGCATGTAGTGCTGGTCGCAGGCGTCCTGCAGGAAGTCGTTGTGGGCACTGCGGTAGATGTGGTGATGGATGCGCTGGTCGAGCTCGATGAGGCGGCGCATGTCGGGCGCGGCTGCCACGGCGTCGAGATCGGCAATGAGCTCGTCGATGACCTCGAGGTCGTCGTCGGTACGCCGCTCCGCAGCCAGGCGCGCCGCGTAGGGATCGAGCTGTTCGCGCACCTCGGACAGGGCCGACAGGTCGCGCGGGTCGAGGGCGGCGACGAACATGCCCCGCCGGGGGTAGACCTCGACGAGTCGCTCGTGGGCGAGAGTGCGCAGGGCCTCGCGGATCGGCGTACGCCCCAGGCCGAGGCGCTGCTGGAGCTCCGGCTCGCTCAGCACCGATCCCGGTGGCAGCTCGAGGGTGACGATGAGGGCGCGGATCTCGCGGTAGGCGAGCTCGGCCTGGGACAGGGGCTCCCCGAGGTCGGGCTGGATGAGGGCGGCCGCGGTCACGCAGTAGATATATCAGTCACGCGCGGAGTTGTACATCAGAATTCGCCGGGGATGCGGCCGAGGGCGGCCGTACGCTGGGGCTCCCCCGATCGAGAGCGATGGCCCATGCCTGCACTCCGGACCCTGCCCAAGGTCGCCGCCGTGGCCGCGGCGTTGGCCCTCGTGGCCATCCCCCTCGTGGCCATCCCCCTCGACCTGGCGTCGGCGGCGCCCCCCGCGGACACGGGTTTCGGCCAGCCCTTCGCCGGCGTCGACCGCTGGGTGTCCTACTCGGCGACCGAGGCGAGGACGGCCGCTCAGGTCAACGAGACGCTCGGCCAGAAGCGTGCCGACAGCCTCGCCGCGAACCTCGGCTTCGATAAGGCCCATGCCATGACGCGCCAGCAGTACGCGACGTTCATGTCAGGCCGGGGCCGCGGCGGAGGTGGTGAGGACGCGAAGGTGTCCGTCCGCCTGATCGAGGCGAGTGTCCGCTACCTCACCAATGCGAACGGCACGCGGATGTACCGGGACATCAACGGGAAGAGGACGCGCGTCATCCTCGGCAGCTACGGGCTCATCGTCAATCGCGACGGAAAGCTCGAGAGCCCGGCTCACGGCTCCTCCCCGGTGCGCCAGGTCAATTGGGTGCTGGCGCCGAAGGCCGTGTGCCGCGTCCAGCAGCCTCCGCCGGAGCTGAACCTCCCTGAGGGCACCTGCGGCTACATGGGTCGCTGGCTGGCCAAGAACGCGCCGCGGGTCCTCAAGGAACTCTACGGCTCCGCCTACACCTCGGAGCTTCCCTACGGCAGCCTGTCCCAGGAGAGCACGGAGCCCCACGAGACCTTGCCCAACACGAAGGGCGGCACGACGGTGTACGTCGGGATGCCGATGGCGCCGGCCATCTACATCGTGAACTTCCTCCTCATCTACGCGCTCAACCCCCGGAAGGCCGCGAACATGCCGGCCTACTGGGCCCCCATTCCCGCGCCGGTGGCCGCGGCTCTCCAGGACCCGGCCAACAAGGGCCAGGTCCCCTACGCCCGCTACATGCACCTCTTCACGTAGGCGGTTCCTGGTGGGGCGCACGTAGCCCGGGTGGGCCCGCGGCCCATGTGCACCAGAACGGGAGAGTTATCGACGTGGCTAAGTCTCCCGTTCTGGTGCGGGAGCGTTTCCGTTAGACGAGCAGGCCGTCGAGCGCGGGGCCGAGGCGGCCGGGAGCGTCGACGATCTCCAGGGGCAGGCCGAGCCGGTCCGCCGCCCGCTCGGCGGCGCGTTCCATGTCGGGGGTACGCCGTCCCGCGAGCCACACCACGCGCGTGTAGTGGCGGAAGTAGTCGTCGCGCAACTCCGGATGCCGGTCGAGCCCGAGCTCGCGCCAGACGACCCGGTCGAAGGACAGCACGAGGAAGTCGGTGAGGACGTAGGTGCCGGGCTCGGCCTCCCACAGGGCCGTCATCGACTCTTCACCCGCGTAGAGGTCGTAGCAGTGGCGGCCGGGGAGGCGTCGCAGGCCGAGCCGCTCGCACATCTCGTCGAGGGCACCGTAGGTGCCGCAGTCGGCGTACCCGATGACGATCTCGGCGTAGGTCTCACGCAGCTCGGCGACGCGGCCCTCGACCTCGGCAGCGATGCGCTCGGGGCGATTGTGCAGCAGCGGCGGCAGCGGATGGATGTCGACCACGGCGCGTGACTCCTCGATCCACGCCGAGGCGTCGGCGCTGAGCGCGCCGCACAGGATGAGGGCGGTCCTAGGCCCGGAAGGCAAGCTCATCGACGAACCGGTCGTTGAAGTCGGCGCGATCGGACAGCTCGACGTAGTGGATCTCCTCGAGCAGGGCGTGCGCACCGTGGCGCTCGGAGTCCGACAGCAGCGCCATCTTGGCGCCCTCGCCCGCCACGTTGCCCGCGCTCACGATGCGCACGGCGGGGATCCTCGGCACCAGGCCGATCCCGATGGCACTCCTCGCGGAGAGGTACGTGCCGAACGATCCGGCCAAGAGCACCTGCTGGATCTCCGACTCCTCGACGCCGAACTCCTCGAGCAGAAGCTTCCAGCCTGTCGAGATTGCGGCCTTGGCGAACTGCAGCTCGCGGACGTCCCGCTGGCTCAGGACGACCTCCTGCCCCTCTCCGGACTCCTCGGCGGTGGCGAGCACGAAGAGCCGCTCGCCGTCGCGGTCGACGAATCGGTGGGCCAGGTCGGGGCGCAGCGAGGCGATCTCCTCCGTCGATCGAAAGCGCCCGGAGTCGTCCATAAGTCCGGCCCTATGGAGCTCGGCGATGACATCGACGAGCCCGGACCCGCAGATTCCGACGGGCGCCACATCGCCGATGACCTGCAGCGAAAGGCCATCGTCGGTGATCGACACGACCTCAATCGCGCCGGGCGCCGCACGCATTCCGCAGCGAATCGAGGCGGCCTCGAATGCCGGCCCGGCGGGAGCGGCGGTCGCCATGAGCTTCTCGCCGTTGCCTATGACGATCTCGCAGTTCGTGCCGATGTCGATGAAGAGACGCAGTCGCTTGTCGCGATCCATGCCCGAGGCGAGCACCCCGGCGATGATGTCGCCGCCGACATAGGCGCCGAGGTGAGGGAAGACCATGGCCCGTGCCCGCGGGTGCACACGCACGCCGAGGTCCGCGGCGGTCAGCCCGGCATAGGAGGCGGTCGCGAGGATGAAGGGCGCGACCCCCAGGGGCTCTGGATCGATCCCGAGGACCAGCTGCACCATGGTGGCGTTGCCCGCGAGCGCGACCTCGTAGACCGAGGCAGGATCAACGCCGGCCTGTGCGCACACGTCCTGGGTGAGCTCGTCGAGGGTTGCCTGGGCGAGCGATTGCAGTCGCGGGAGGGCCTCGGCGTCGAGCATGGTGGAGCTGATGCGGCTGATGACATCGGCCCCGAAGGGCTGCTGCTGGTTGAGCATCGAGGCCACCGCGATTGGTGCGCCCGTGCCGAGGTCCATGAGCGTCGCCACGGCCGTGGTCGTGCCCAGGTCGTAGGCGACGCCGTACGCCGTGCTGCTCGTATCCCCGGCCTCCACGGCGATGAGCTCGGTGCCCACGATCACGGCGGTGACGGTCCACTGCGCCTCGCGCAGGGTGCGGCCGAGAGTGCGCAGGACGACGGGATCGACGGTGAGCTCGAGGTCATCGAGGGCCTCGAGGACTCGCTGGATGTCCGTGCGCTGATCCGACAGGCTCGGATCGTCAAGGGACACGAGCCGCTTCTGTACGGCGGGGCGCAGAATGACCTGCCGGCCGACGCCGACCGTGGCGGCCTTGGGTCGCGTGGTGAGCTCGGGCACGTCCACGGTGAGGTCGCGGGCGGCGGTGGCCATGCACGCAAGGCGCCAGCCGTCGGCCAGCTGCTCGGGAGTGAAGGCCCGCTCGTCGAGCCGGGTGACGGCGGTGGAGCCGTCCGCGATGCGCACCTTGCACTTCTTGCACGTGCCGTGGCCGCCGCAGGTGGAGTCGACGGGGATGCCGTTCCAGAGCGCGGCGTCGAAGACCGACACTCCGCTCGGCACGCGCACGGACTTGCCCGAGGGGGCGAACTCGAGGGTGACCCGTGCCGGGCCCTCGGGCGTCGCGCCGTCGCTCATCCGCCCGCGGCCGCCTGCTTGGCGCGGTGAGCCGCGATCCAGTTGGCGCCCCACTCGTCATTGCCCTTCATGAGGTCGGCGCCCTTGACAGCCGTCACGATCTGCGGGGTGCGAGAGTCCATGATCGCGCTCGTGAGCCCGGCCTGGATGGCCATGGGAAGGAATACGGCATTGAGCGTGTGGCGGTCGGGCATGCCGAAGGACACATTGGAGGCGCCGAGCGTCGTGTTGACGCCGATCTCGCTGGAGATGAGGTGAATCGCCTCCATGGTCTTGAGCGCGAGGGTGTGGTCGGCGCCCACGGGCATGGCCAGCGGGTCGATGACGATGTCCTCGAGCGGGATGCCGAACTCGTCGGTGGCGATCCCCACGAGCTGCTTGGCGAGCTCCAGTCGGCGGCGCGGATCCTCCGGGATTGCCTCCTCGTCGTTGGGCAGCCCGATGACGGCGGCGCCATAGCGCTTCACCAGCGGCAGGATCTGCTCGATCCGCTCGCGCTCCATCGTGACGGAGTTGACGAGCGCCTTGCCCTGGTACGCCGCCAGCCCTGCCTCGAGGGCCTCGACGACGGAGGAGTCGATGCACAGCGGCACGTCGGTGAGGGACTGCACGAGCGTGACCGCCTCGCCGAGAAGCTTCGCCTCATCGACGAGCGGGGCCCCCATGTTGACGTCGAGCATCATGGCGCCGCCGGCGATCTGGTCGCGCACGTCGATCTCAAGCGTCGACAGGTCGTTCTCGCGCAGCTGCTCCTGGAACTTCTTGCGGCCGGTCGGGTTGATGCGCTCGCCGATGATGCAGAACGGCTGATCGTGACCGATGGTGATGGAGGCCTTAGCCGAGCTGAGAACCGTGTGCATGATGCTCCTTCTCGTAGGAGGGTCCGATGCGGAGGTCCTCCACCAGTCGGCCGAGGCTACCGTCGTGCCGGAAATCGGTGATGTGCAGGCCGCTCACGCCCGGGCACGACAGGGCATGGCGGGCGAGGTCGAGTGTGAG
>JBPCSL010000097.1:0-2940 GCA_051007175.1 Candidatus Nanopelagicales bacterium | reverse complement strand
AGCGCGAACTGCTCGTCGGCGTCCGCGCCGCCGGGATCGAGGACGATGACCTTGCCGGCCACGCCACTGCGCTGCTCCTCGAGCGCCTGGCGCTCGCGAATGCGCGTCGCGTCGCCGTCGCCGACGGTGCGGGTCAGCCGCTCCAGTCCCCAGTACGTCGTGAAGCCGCAGGTGCCGTCCGGCTCCAGCCCCACATTGCGCTGGAACTCGCGGAGGGCCTGGTCGGTGAGCACGCCGAAGATGCCGTCGGGGCGCCCGCAGTCGAAGCCCATGCGGGTGAGGCGCTGCTGGAGCTCGAGCACGTCGTCGCCATGGATGAGGTGGCCGGGGGTGTAGGCGAGCACGCGGTCGCCGAGGGCCCAGCGGGCCTCGTCGAGATGGCGGAATGTCTGCGGGCCGACGATGCCGTCGACCGGGATCCCGCGCTGTTGCTGGAACGCGCGGACCGCCTGCTCGACGTCCTCGTCGTACGCGACGGAGTCACTCGGTGGCAGGAACTTGAGTCGGACCAGCCGCTCCCGCACATCGGCGACCTCGGTGCCCGAGTCCCCCCGGCGCAGCAGGGAGCGCACCTGCGTCTCCTGGACTACAGGTAGGGCTGGAGGTCAGCCAGCAGCGCGGCCTTCGGCTTCGCGCCGATGATCGTCTTGACCACCTCGCCGCCCTGGTAGACGTTCATCGTCGGGATCGAGGTGATGCCGTAGGTCGCGGCCACCTTGGGGTTCTCGTCGACGTTGAGTTTGGCGATGGTGATCTTGTCGCCATGCTCGGCGGCGATCTCCTCGAGGATGGGAGCGACCATGCGGCACGGGCCGCACCACTCGGCCCAGAAGTCGACGACGACGGGCGTGGCGCTCTTGAGGACATCGGCGTCGAAGGACGCGTCGGTCACGGTCTTGGTGGCACCCATGGGATCTCCTTGTCTGTCGCCCGCAGCCTATGCGAGAGGCGGGTTTCCTTACTCGTGGGAGGCGAGGAACCGCTCGGCGTCGAGCGCGGCGGCACAGCCGGTGCCCGCCGCGGTGATGGCCTGGCGGTAGGTGTGGTCGACGAGGTCGCCGGCGGCGAAGACCCCGGGGACCGACGTCCGCGTGCTCGGGGCCTCCACCAGCACGTAGCCGGCGTCGTCGAGGGCGACCTTGCCCTTGACGAGCTCCGAACGCGGGTCGTGGCCGATGGCGATGAAGAGGCCGGTGACGGGGAGTTCGCGGGTGGCGCCTGTCACCGTGTCCTCGAGCACGACCCCGGAGACCTTGGCGTCGCCGAGGATGTCGACGACCGCGGAATTCCACGCGAAGTGGATCTTATCGTTGGCGAAGGCCCGCTCCTGCATGATCTTGCTCGCGCGCAGGGAGTCGCGGCGGTGGATGAGCGTGACGGACTTGGCGAAGCGCGTGAGAAAGGTCGCCTCCTCGAGCGCGGAGTCGCCGCCGCCGACGACCGCGATGTCCTGGTCGCGGAAGAAGAAGCCGTCGCAGGTCGCGCACCACGAGACGCCGTGACCGGAGAGACGCTTCTCGTTGGGAAGGTTGAGCTCACGGTATCCGGAGCCCATCGCGAGGATCACCGTGCGCGCGTGATACTCGCGGCCGGATCCATCGCGCACCACCTTGAACTCGCCGTCAAGCTGCACCTCGACGGCGTCGTCGGTGATGATCTCGGCCCCGAAGCGGACAGCCTGGGCGCGCATGTCCTCCATGAGCTGCGGGCCCATGATGCCGTCGCGGAAGCCCGGGAAGTTCTCGACCTCGGTGGTGTTCATGAGGGCGCCGCCCGCGGTCACCGCGCCCTCGAGCACCAGCGGATTGAGCTGCGCCCGTGCCGTGTAGATCGCGGCCGTGTAGCCCGAGGGGCCGGAGCCGATGATGATCACGTCGCGTACGTCGCTCACGGGCCTGTCTCCCTTCGGGGCAGCATCGTGCCGGGTTGCCGTGGGTCCCGCTCGTCGGGATCCCGTGGCGGCGAGTCAGCAGCCTACGTGGGCCCCAACCCCAGTACCGCCGGGGGCATTCCCGGGCGGGAGTTAGGGAGTGACGGCGTACTCGAAGTGCTGCGCCCGTGCGACGTCGTCGTCGGTGCACTGTGCCCCGATCACGACGACGTCGAGCACGGCGGGCGTCTCGCCCTGCGAGCCGGACTCCTTCATGGCGAGGATGACGCCCGCGTCCTGACCGTCGTACGTGGCGCGATCGATGATGAGCGTGGGCATCGCGTCGGGGGACATGCCGAGGCGGGCAAGGCAGTCGGCGAGCAACGCCTCGCTCGCGGTGAAGCCCTCCGTGCCGACGGGGCTGACATCGACGGGCGGCTCAGCCGTCGCCATGTCGATGACCTGATCGGCGGTGGAGATCCCCGCGGTGGAGAGCAGCGTGCTGACCTGGGTGGGCATCTGCGCGGAGGCGTACTGGGTGCCCGTCGACATCATCATGCGCGGCATCGCGACAGCCTCGGCTTGGGCGCGGGTGGCGGTGGAGTCCATGACGCTGGGGTTCGTGGCAGCGACGGCGGCGGGACTTCCGCCGTCCGCGACGGGGGTGGGCGCGTCCCCGGCGCGCATCGAAGGGATGACCACTGCACCGACGAGGACAACGCCAGCCGCTCCGGCGAGGATCGGGAGCACCCGGGAGCGGCGGGCCCGGTGCGCGCCGAGGTCGGAGACTGAGGCCGCGACAGCAACCTCAGGGGCCGGGTCGCCGGGCAGGCCGGGTGTGAAGGGCGGCTCGGCGGCGAGGGCGACCTCGATGCGGGACCACACCTCCGGGGGCATGGCGGGAGCGGGCCCGCCGGCGAACCAGGCGGCGAGGTCAGGATCGAGGGGGGGCAGGTCGGCCCGGGTGATGTCGGGCTCGCCCGACAGGGGCGGCTCTGCCGGCCCGCCGGGCTCCTGCGGGGTGTCGCTCACGCGCTCCCACCTCCTTCCGTGATCGATCCGTGACCCGG
>JBPCSL010000096.1:0-9422 GCA_051007175.1 Candidatus Nanopelagicales bacterium | reverse complement strand
CCGACATAGGCCTTCACCAGTCCCTCGAGCCAGTCACTCGGCGCGGTCATCGCATGGAATCGCTCCAGGGGCTCACGGAACGGCGCCATGGCCTCCGCCGGATCGGCGCCCAGGTCGACGAGACGATCGCGCAGCCGCGCGAAGTGGCGGTACTCGGCGTTGGCCATGGCCGCGAGATGGGCCTCATCGTCGATCGTCGGGGCGAGCGCAGCGTCGGCCGCCAGCCTCTCGAAGGCCATGAGCTCGCCGTAGGCGAGCACACCCAGCAGGTCGACCACGGCCGCGCGATACGCGGGATCGGCGAAGGCGTCATCCATGGCCATGACCGGAGGGTAGTCCGTCACGGGTACACTGGCGGGAGTCATACATCACGAAGGACGGCCGACCGGTCGTCTGCGGGGCGGGAGCCCCGGCCCCGCAGACCGTGCGTCGGCGCCCCTGAGACAGCCCTACCGGCCCCTCGGGTGCGGTGCCCGCGGTCCCGTTCACTGGAGTCATCCTGAGCACGTCCGAGACCGATATCACCGCCACCGAGCCCCCCACCTTCCTCGAGTTGGGCGCCGACCCCGACATCGCGCAGGCCCTCGCCGACATCGGCATCGAGCGCGCGTTCCCGATCCAGGCCATGACCCTGCCGCTCGCCCTCGAGGGCCGCGACCTCATCGGCCAGGCCAAGACGGGCACGGGCAAGACGCTCGGCTTCGGCATCCCCCTCTTGCAGCGCATCGAGCGCGACGACACTCCCGGCGCGGCGCCGCAGGCGCTCGTGGTCGTGCCGACGCGCGAGCTGTGCGTCCAGGTCGCCGAGGACCTCGAGAAGGCCGGCACCCTGCGCGGCATGCGCGTGCTCGCCGTCTACGGCGGCCGCGCGTACGAGCCCCAGATCGAGGCGCTCACCCGCGGCGTCGAGGTCGTCGTCGGCACGCCGGGCCGCCTCATCGACCTCGCCGAGCGCCGCGCGCTCGACCTGTCGCGCGTGGCCGTGCTCGTCCTCGACGAGGCCGACGAGATGCTCGACATGGGCTTCCTGCCCGACGTCGAGCGCATCGTCTCCCGCGTGCCCGCCACGCGCCAGACCATGCTCTTCTCCGCGACCATGCCGGGCCAGATCGTCGCCCTCGCCCGTCGCTACATGACCCAGCCCACGCACATCCGCGCCGCCGATCCCGGCGACGACCGGGCCACCGTGGATGCGATCGAGCAGCACGTGTGGCGCGCTCATCCCATGGACAAGGTCGAGCTGCTGAGCCGCGTGCTGCAGTCCGAGGGTCGTGGCCTGACCCTCGTCTTCACCCGCACCAAGCGCAAGGCGCAGAAGATCGCCGACGAGCTCACCGACCGCGGATTCGCCGTGGCGACCATCCATGGCGACCTCGGCCAGGGGGCCCGCGAGCAGGCACTGCGCGCATTCCGCAATGGCAAAGTCGACGTGCTCGTGGCCACCGACGTTGCCGCGCGCGGCATCGACGTTGAGGGCGTCACCCACGTCATCAACTACGAGTGCCCGGACGACGAGAAGACCTACCTGCACCGCATCGGCCGCACCGGCCGCGCCGGGGCGAGCGGTGTCGCCGTCACCTTCGTCGACTGGGAGGACATCGCGCGCTGGCAGATGATCGACAAGATCCTCGGCCTGCCGTTCAAGGATCCCCTGGAGACCTACTCCACCTCCGACCACGTCTACACCGGCCTCGGCATCCCGCGCGACGTGACAGGTCGGCTGCCGTCGGCGAAGCGCACGCGCGCCGGCCTCGCCGCCGAGGAGGTCGAGGACCTCGGGGAGACCGGCAAGAAGGCCAAGCCCCGGGACTCGAAGCCCCACGATGACCGCGGCTCGCGCAGCGGCTCCCGCGGAGGCAAGTCCGACAAGCCGAAATCCGATCGGCCGAAGTCGGATCACGCCAAGGCCGACAAGCCCGCGGACGCATCCGCCGAAGCGAAGTCGGGTGCGCCGCGCAGGCGGCGGCGTCGCACGCGCAGCGGCGGCTCGACGACAACGGCCTGACGACACCGGCCTGAGGACGCCGTCCGTCAGCGCGGCAGCGCGTCCCAGGCGGTGAGCGCGTCGACGAGCCCCGGTGACGTGGGCAGGGACTCCATCTCGGCGCGGGTGACCCAGCGGGCATCGTCGGCGTCATCTCCCGCCACGGGCTGAGGCGATCCCTCGGCGTGCGCCCGGAAGTCGCGGATGTCGTACGTCGATCCGTCCGGGGCGGCACGGTCGACGGCACCCACCATCTCCCCCACGGTCACGGTCAGCCCGGTCTCCTCGCGTACCTCGCGCGCGACCGCCTGCGCCAGCGTCTCGCCCGCGTGCACGCGGCCACCGGGCAGGGACCACGTCCCCTTGGCGGGCTCACGCCCGCGCTGGATGAGCAGGAGGCGGCCTCGTGCGTCGTGGACAATCGCCCCGACGCACGGCACCGACCACGACACCGGCAGGCCGCTCGGCGGCGTGGTGGCGCGGGTAACCGACACTCCCGCCGGCACCTCGCCCATGCCCGGCCAGCTGGTCATCCGAAGCCGGAAGACATGCTGCTCGCCGGGCACCTCAGAGGTGGGCTCGAGCGCGACGTGCACGAGCGGGGCTTCCGACGTGGCTTCCTGCGCCAGCGTCTCCAACGCCTGCTCGATCGCGCGGCGGCTCTCGGGCGGCAGGTACATCCACATCGCACTGTGCCACAGCACGAGGGCAGTGCCCTCGTGCAGCCGCAGGCCGCGCACATAGTCCACCGCGTCCTGCGCGACCACATCCGCCGGCACGCGTTCCGCGAGGTCAAGGGCCCCGCGCAGGCGTTCGAATCGCTCCGGGTGGTCCGGCCAGATGAACGACGTGAGGGTGAGCCGGCCGTCCGTCGTGAGGGGGTCGATCGGCGCGGCATCGCACCCGAGCCGCTCGACGATCTCCGGCACCCCGCCGATGCCCTCGCGCTCCGCGGGCACGACGTCCGCACCCACGAGGGCATCCGCGCGCAGAGCGAGGCCGGCCGATGCCCCGATCTCGTGTAGCCGCACCGGCAGGCCCCACTGGGACCCGATCTCGCGCAGTACGGCGACGAGCGCGGCCGTGCGGCCGACCTCGTTGGTCTGCGGGAACCACCGGAGGCCCTCCGCGATCTCCTGGCCGTGCGCCGCGACCACCTGCCGCAATGCTGCGCGACATGCCGCGCGCGCCGAGTCACTCTGCGGAGCGGTGCCGCCGAGAGTGACGAAGAAGACACCGAGCTCCGGGGCACGCCGTTCCAGTACGAGTCGCTGGATCGCCGCAAAGAAGCGCAACGGCACCATGTCTCCGACGCGTGCGTCGGCGTAGGGCTCGAGAATGCCCAGGAAGGGGCCGAAGGACTCCACGTCATCGGCCACGAACGCGGCAAGGTCGGCGTACGTCGGGGCACTCAGGCGGCGGCAGGTGGCGGCCATGTCGCGGAACAGGGCCGGCAGCCCCGGACGGTCGTCTCGGGCGGCTTCCATGACCGCCACCGTAGGGCGCCACGCACGGGAATCCCTCACCGCGCCCCCGCCAGGGCGTACGGTCAGCCCATGTCCTCGACCGCCACTACGGCGACGCACCAGCGGGCCGTCCCCGGCTGGCACCGTGCCCTGTTCGGCATCAATGCCGTCATCGCGTGGTTCGGCGTGCTGCTGTCCTTCGCCCTCACGGTGCTGGGCACCTATCCCAGCCAGAACACCAACCCGACATCGCTCGGCTTCGCCGGCCAGGGTCTCGTCGGCCGCGTCCTGGACTGGTTCACCTACTTCACCCTGTGGTCCAACATCCTCGTCGCCATCATCATGACGATGCTGGCCCTCCGACCCTCTCGCGACAGCTTCTGGTTCCGCGTGTTTCGCCTCGACAGCGTCCTCATGATCGTCGTCACCGGCATCATCTACAACGCCATCCTGGCCGCTACCGCGGTCAATGTCGGGCTCAACGTCTGGACGAACTTCTTCCTGCACGTGCTCACGCCGCTCGTCACGTTCCTCGTGTGGCTGGTCTGCGGACCACGGGGGTGGATCTCCTGGCGCATCATCGCCGCCAGCCTCATCCTGCCCATCGTGTGGCTCGTCTTCGCCCTTGTCCGAGGGGCTTTCATCGGCGCGTATCCGTATGGATTCCTCGATGTCGCGACCTACGGCTACGGGGCCGTGCTCACCAACGTGGCCGGCATCGTGGTGTTCGCCGTCGTGCTGTGCCTCATCTTCTGGGGCATCGACTGGATCATCCGGCGCATCGCCCGGACTCCCGCGCCGGCCTAGCCGCGCAGCTTGTACTCCTCGAGCAGGCGCCGGGCGATGATCATCTTCTGGATGTCGGCCGTGCCCTCGCCGATCATGAGCATGGGGGCCTCGCGATAGAGCCGCTCGATCTCGTACTCCTTGGAGTAGCCATAGCCGCCGTGGATGCGGAATGAGTCCTCGACGACCTCCTTGCAGTACTCGCTCGCGAGCATCTTGGCCATGCCAGCCTCGAGGTCGTTGCGCTCACCTGAGTCCTTCTTGCGTGCGGCCATCACCATCATCTGGTGGGCGGCCTCGACCTTGGTGGCCATGTCGGCCAGTCGGAATGCCACGGCCTGGTGCTCGGCAATCGGCTTGCCGAAGGTGACGCGCTGCTGGGCGTACTCGACGCCGAGCTCGAAAGCCCGACGGGCGAGTCCGCAGGCACGCGCCGCGACGTTGACGCGGCCGACCTCGACACCGTCCATCATCTGGTAGAAACCCTTGCCGGTCTCGCCCCCGAGCAGGGCGGACTCGGGGAGACGGAGGTTGTCCATGACGAGCTCCGTGGTGTCGACCCCCTTGTAGCCCATCTTCTCGATCTTGCCGGGGATCGTGAGGCCCGGCCGCACCTCTCCGAACCCGGACGGCTTCTCGACCAGGAAGGTCGACATGCGCTTGTAGACAGATGCGCCTTCCGGCGACTCGGCATCCGTGCGCACGAGGACCGCGACCAGGGTGGAGCTGCCGCCATTGGTGAGCCACATCTTCTGGCCGTTCAACACGAACTCGTCGCCTTCGCGCACCGCGCGCGACTGGATCGCCGCAACATCGGACCCGCAGCCAGGCTCGCTCATGGAGAAGGCGCCGCGGACCTCGCCGGTCGCCATCCTCGGGAGGTAGTGGGCCTTCTGCTCCTCGGTGCCATGCTGCATGAGCATGTAGGCGACGATGAAGTGCGTGTTGATGACGCCCGAGACGCTCATCCACCCTCGGGCGATCTCCTCCACGACGAGCGCATAGGTGAGCAGGGACTCCCCCAGGCCGCCGTACTCCTCCGGGATCATGAGGCCGAAGACACCGAGCTCCTTGAGCCCTTCGACGATGTCAGCGGGGTACTCGTCCTTGTGCTCGAGGTACGTCGCGTTCGGGAGGATCTCGTTGTCGACGAAGTCGCGGACGGCCTTGAGGATCTCCACCTGGATATCCGTGAGCCCCTCGGTCTGCGCGAGGCGTGACATGGGCCCTCCGATCTATGAACGCTCGTTCACGCCATGCTAGTGGCGCGCGAGCAGGAGCCCGGCCCCCGGGGCCAGGACGAGGGACACCGTCGCCACCAGGGGGATGGCCATAAGCGGCATCACGGGCAGCAGGCTCGTGCCCGCGAGCGCGGACATCACGAGCTGGGCCCCGACGACCACCAGCCAGGCGAGCGTGGAGACGACGACACGGTGGGCCATGTCCGCGCGGTCCCCCAGCACGGCCCGCGGGACGCACCAGGCGGCGACTACGGCGAGGACCATGGCGGGCAGCACGCTCGCCGCCGAGATGCCGCGCCAGGACGGGATGACCGACACCGCGATCGCGATCGCGATGACGGTCACCGCCACGGCCGCACTCGCCGAGTCCGGGCGACGCAGCACATCGCGCAGCGCGGGCCGGGGCACGGGCACGAGCTCGATACTCGGAGGCGGCGCCGTGAGAAGGATGTCCCGCGCATCGCACAGAGCGGCGAAGTGCGCGGCGTCACCGCCGGCATCAGGGTGAGCCAGGGAGGCCCACGCGCGGAAGGCGCGGCGGACGGTGGAGGGGTCGGCGTCCGGCCCGACGCCCAGCAGGAGCGCTGCGGCCTGGCGGTCGGTGCTCGCTCGCCGGGTCACGGACCCACGATACTGAGCGGATGAACCTTCGCAAGGCGCCCGGAGCGCCCCCCACTCCCGCCCAGGTCGTCGTCGTCAGCGGTGCCGGCAGCGGCATCGGCTTTGCCACGTCCCGTCACCTGGCCGAGATCGGATACACGGTCATCGCGGGAGTCCGCTCCGACGAGCAGGCCACGCGACTTCGGGACGGGGCGAGCGACCGACTGCAACCCTTCCCCTTCGATGTCACCAGCGATCCTGATGTCGCTGCAGTGGTGAGCCACGTGGCAGCCCTGCGATCCCGTGGTTGCACGCTTCGCGGCATCTTCAGCAATGCGGGCATCGAGGGCCGTTCGCCCGACCTGTCGGCCGAGGGCTGCCCGATCAGCACGCTCACCCAGGTGATGGACGTCAACTACTTCGGCGCGGTCCGGTTCATCCAGGGCTTCCTGCCCATGGCCCGCGAGGATCGCAGCACGATCGTCGTGAACTCCGCGCTCATGGCGCGCATTGTCATCCCGTTCAATGGCGGATATGCGCCATCCAAGGCGGCCCTGGAGTCCTGGGCGATCGCACTTCGCCGCGAGATCGCCCCGCATGGCGTGCGCGTGGCCCTCATCGAGCTCGGCGGCATCGCCACATCGCTCACCACCCAGGTGGCCGAGACTCCAGCGCCCAATCCCGCCTATCCGCAGCAGGCAGCGGTGATGGCCGAGTTCGCGACGATGGCGACAAAAGGTGCCGACAACCCGAAGATGCAGCCCGAGCGCGCGGCCGAACTGGTCGCATCGGCGCTTGCTGCCCGGAATCCGCGCATTCGCTACCTCGGCGGAGGCGGTGCGCACCTCCTGGCCACCGTCGCGCAGCTTCCGCAGCGGGCACAGGACCGCCTTGTGGCCGCGATGCTCGCGCGGGGCGGCCGCTAGCCCTCGGGCGGGGTGAAGGACTGCGTGCGCTGCATGCCCGCGGCCCGACCCTTGGCGGCGATGACGATGGCCATCTTGCGCGAGGCCTCGTCGATCATCTCGTCGCCGAGCATGACCGCTCCCTTGGCGCCACCCACGGCCGAGGTGGCGTAGTCGTAGGCGTCGAGGATGAGCTCGGCCTTGTCGTAGTCCTCCGGCCGCGGGCTGAAGACCTCGTTGGCCGCCGCGACCTGATCGGGGTGCAGCACCCACTTGCCATCGAAGCCCAGGGCGGCGCTGCGGCCGGCCACGCGCCGGTAGCCCTCGACATCCTTGATCTGCAGATAGGGACCGTCGATCGCCTGCTTGTCGTGGGCGCGCGCTGCCATGAGGATGCGCATGAGGATGTAGTGGTAGGCGTCCCCGACGTCGTACCCGGGCGGCTGCTCGCCGACGACCAGGGACTTCATGTTGATGCTCGCCATGAAGTCGGCAGGCCCGAAGATGATGGTCTCGACGCGCGGCGAGGCGGTGGCGATTGCATCGACGTTGATGAGCCCCAGGGCGTTCTCGATCTGCGCCTCGATGCCGATGCGGCCCACCTCGAGGCCGTTGGCCTTCTCGATCTGGGTCAGCAGCAGGTCCAGGGCGACCACCTGCTCGGCCGTCTGCACCTTCGGCAGCATGATGCAGTCGAGGTGAGCGCCAGCGCCCTCGACGACCTCCACGACATCGGCGTAGGTCCACTGGGTGGTCCAGTCATTGACGCGGACGACGCGGACCTTGCCGTCGTACCCGCCCTCGTTGAGGGCCGCGACGATGTTGCGGCGCGCCTCCGGCTTCGCCAGGGGGGCGACCGCGTCCTCGATGTCCATGAAGACCTGGTCGGCGGGGAGGCTGCGGGCCTTGTCGAGCATCTTCGGGCTCGACCCGGGCACGGCGAGGTTGGACCGTCGCGAGCGCATGGGCCGCTGCGCTGCCCCGGTGGTCGACGTCATGGGCGGAGCCTATCGACCGGCCGCCTTCACGGGGCCGGGCATCTCCACGCGGGGAGTACCCTTGGGCCGCGTGACGACCTCCACCCGAGTCTTCGTAGCGCGCCTCGCGCGAGCCGAGGTCTTCGACCCCAACGCCGAGCAGGTCGGCCGGGTCCGCGATGTCGTCATCATGCTGAGGGCCGACGCGCAGCCGCCCCGAGTCGTCGGCCTCGTCGTCGAGGTGGTGGGACGGCGTCGCATCTTCGTGCCCATGACCCGGGTTTCCATGATCGACAGCGGCCAGGTCATCGTGACCGGGGTCGTCAACCTGCGCCGATTCCAGCAGCGCTCCGGCGAGACCCTCGTCATCGGGGAGCTCTTCGACCGCAAGGTGAGCCTCATCGACCCCTCCCGCTCCTCCGCGACGGTCACCATCGTCGACGCCGGGATCGAGCAGCGCACGAATCGGGACTGGTACGTCACCCAGCTGTTCGTGCGCGAGGGCGGCGGACTGCGCCGCAAGGGGCAGACGCGCATCGTCGACTGGCCCGCGGTCGAGGGACTCACGCTCCCCGAGCCCGAGCAGGGTGCGGAGCAACTGCTCGCGTCCCTGGATGACTTGCGCGCACCCGACCTCGCGCGTGCCCTGCAGGAGATGTCACCGAAGCGTCGTCGCGAGGTCGTGCGCGAGCTCGACGACGAACGCCTTGCCGATGTTCTCGAAGAGCTCCCCGAGGATGAGCAGGTCGAGATCATGCAGTTCCTCGAGGCCGAGCGCGCTGCCGACGTCCTCGAGGAGATGGACCCCGACGACGCCGCCGACCTCATCTCCGAGCTGCCGCCGGAGCAGGCCGCCGACCTGCTGGACCGGATGGAGCCGGAGGAGGCCGAGGACATCCGCCGCCTGCTTGTCTACGGCGACTACACGGCCGGCGGCATGATGACCACGGAGCCCGTCGTGCTCTCCCCGGACGCCACGGTTGCCGACGCCCTCGCCCGGGTGCGCAGCCCCGAGATCGCCCCGTCCCTGGCCGCCCAGGTCTACGTCGTGCGCCCGCCGATGGAGACCCCCACCGGTCGCTACCTCGGCACCTGCCACTTCCAGCGGCTCCTCCGAGAGCCGCCCTCGGCCCTGGTCTCGGGCGTTGTCGACACGTCGCTGGAGCCGATCGGGCCCGAGACCGACGTGGCCACGGTCGCGCGCTACTTCGCGACCTACAACCTCGTCGCGCTCCCCGTCGTCGATGCCGATGATCACCTTCTCGGCGCGGTGACGGTCGACGACCTCATCGACCACATGCTGCCCGAGGACTGGCGCGATCACGATCATGGAGCCGGATCATGAAGGCGCCTCGTCCCCGCCGTCGGGGCGAGCTGCGGATGGATCAGCCGCTCGATCGCAGCCGCCTGCGCGGGCCGACGTACGACCCCGAGCAGTGGGGCCGGCTGAGCGAGCAGATCGC
>JBPCSL010000095.1:0-4467 GCA_051007175.1 Candidatus Nanopelagicales bacterium | reverse complement strand
GAGCTCGCCGGCCTTAGTGCGCCCGTCACCGTCGTGCGCAACGACCAGGGTGTGCCGACGATCTACGGCGACACCGAGTCGGACCTCATGTTCGCCCAGGGATTCGTCCACGCGCAGGACCGCTTCTGGGAGATGGACGTACGCCGTCACATCACCTCGGGCCGACTGTCGGAGATGTTCGGCAAGAGCACCGTTCCTACCGATGCCTTCATCCGCACGCTCGGCTGGCGCCGCATCGCGGAGCAGGAGCTCGCGCTGCTGAGCCCCGAGACCCTGCGCAACCTGGATGCCTACGCGGCTGGCGTCAACGCCTACCTGCAGGATCGCAGCAACGCGGACATCAGCCTGGAGTACTCGGTGCTGGGCCTGCAGAACCCGTCGTACCAGATCGAGCCCTGGACCCCGGCCGACTCGGTTGCGTGGCTGAAGGCGCTGGCCTGGGACCTGCGCGGCAACATGACCGACGAGATCTATCGCGTGCTGCTCGCCAATGCCTCGACGCCCCAGCAGGCCGAGCAGGTGTATCCGCCGTACCCCTACGACCGGCATCGCCCCATCGTCGGGGGCGGCGCCGTCACCGATGGCGTGTTCACCCCGTCGAACGTCATCCTCGCGTCATCGGCGTCCACGTCGCCGGGCGCCGCACTATCCGGCAACGCCGGGGGCATCGACGGGCCTGCGGTGACGAATGCGTTCCAGCAGGTGCTCGCGACGACGCAACTGCTCGACCCGTGGCTGGGCAAGTCGGGTCGCGGCATCGGATCGAACTCGTGGGCGGTCTCTGGCAGGCACACCGCGAGCGGCAAGCCGATCCTGGCGAACGACCCGCACCTCGCGGCGGCGATGCCGAGCCTGTGGTACCAGTCGGGCCTGCGCTGCCGCCAGCTCACGCCGGACTGCCGCTATGACATCGCCGGCTGGACGATGGCGGGCATTCCCGGTGTCTTCATCGGCCACAACGACACCATCGCCTGGGGCTTCACCAACACCGGACCTGACGTCACGGACCTCGTGCTCGAGAAGGTCGACGGCAACTCCTATGAGCGTGACGGCGCGATGGTCCCGCTGACCTCGCGCACCGAGACCATCACGGTCGCCGGCGGCGATCCCGTCGACATCACGGTGCGCGAGTCTGAGGCCGGCCCGCTCATCTCCGAGGTGCCGACCGCGGGCGATGACTACACCGTCATCGGCCAGGAGGCGCCGGTGCCAGCGCCCGGCTACGACGACGTGGGATCGCCCGGTGGCGGGTACGCCGTCGCCCTGCGCTGGACCGCGCTGCAGCCGGGGACGACGTTCGACGGATTCACGCTGCTGAACTCCGCGCGGTCCTTCGACGACTTCCGGGCGGCGGCGAAGGTGCTGGCGGTGCCCGCGCAGAACCTGCTCTACGCCGACATCGACGGCAATATCGGCTACCAGATGCCGGGGGTCATCCCGATCCGCAAGGGCTACGACGGCAAGTGGCCGGTGGCCGGGTGGTCGAGCGACCTCGCCTGGACGGGGACCATCCCCTTCGACGCCCTGCCCTGGACCTTCAACCCTCCGGAAGGCTGGATCGTCACGGCCAACCAGGCGGTCATCGGCAAGGACTACCCGTACTTCATCACCGACGACTGGTCCTACGGCGCGCGCAGCCAGCGGATCGTCGACCTCATCACGGGCCAGATCGATGCGGGCAAGCCGTTCATCCCGCAGGACATGGCCTCGATGCAGATGGACTCGTGGAACTCCAACGCCGACTTCCTCGTGCCGCGCATCGCCGGCATGCCTGTCGCGGACGCCACGAAGGCGGGGATGGCGCTCCTGGCCGGCTGGGACTTCCACCAGCCGATGGACTCCGCGGCCGCTGCCTACTTCAATGCCATCTGGAGCCAGCTCATCACCCGCATGTTCGACTCCAAGACCGGCACCGAGATCTACGCGGCCTCCGGTGACGACCAGTTCTTCGAAGTGATGCGCACGTTGTGGGATCGCCCGGACGACCCGTGGTGGGACGACCCGCTGACCCCGGGGGTCGAGACGCGCGACCAGGTGGTCACCGCGAGCCTCGACGCGGCGTACCAGGACATGGTGTCGTTGCAGGGCGACGACCCGTCGTCGTGGCAGTGGGGTGACATGCACACGCTGCTGCTGCGCAACCAGACCTTGGGCGACTCCGGCATCGCGCCGATAGAGATGCTCTTCAACCGCGGGCCTATCCCGACGTCGGGCGGCGCCGGCATCGTCAATGCCACGGGGTGGACGCCGTCGGAGGGCTTCGAGGTGAACTGGGTGCCGAGCATGCGCCAGGTCATCGACCTGTCGGACTTCGACAACTCCACCTGGGTCAACCTCACGGGCAACAGCGGCCATGCCTTCAACCCCCACTACGAGGACCAGGTCACGTCCTGGCAGACGGGCCAGCAGTTTCCGTGGGCGTGGTCGAATGATGCGATCCAATCCTCGGCGGAGGCGACGCTCACCCTGCAGCCCGCGGGGTGAGCGAGGGCGCTACGTCTCCGCGTGGGTGGTGAACTTCTTGCCCGGCACTCCGATGTCGCCGCGCGGTGCTCGGCGGCTTAAGATGCGCCACCTCTTGCGGCGCTGCTCCGGGTGCGGTGCCGTGCGGCGCTGGCTCGTCGCGGGGGGCGCCTGCCAACTGGGGGCCTCGGGTGGCAGGCCGTGATGGTCACGGTCATCGGGCATGAGGAGCCTCCTTCTGTCCGCTACTTCGCGAGCACGTTCGACGCGGTGACGGCGTACCAGGACAGCACGTCGTATCCGTAGAACGTCGTCATCGGCGGGGTGAGCGTGCGCGTGACCGGCTCATCGCCCGTCGTGATCACGAGGAGTCGCGTGTCGCTGGTGTACGCCCACTGGTAGTTGGGCGCCCAGCACGCCTGATCCAGCCGGTAGGTCTCGGGATTGCCGCGTACGTCGAGCAGGGTGCGCTCGCCGGCCGCCGACACCAGGGTGACGGTGGCGTGGTCGTTTTCGGAGGAGGTGACCAACTCCTCGCCCGACGGGCTCCGCTTGAGGCAGGTGCGCGACGGGATCCGCCCGGCGTACTGCGATGGCGGGACCTCCTCGACCTCGCCGGTGCGCACGTCGACGATGCGCTGCCAGGCGGGGAAGAACGTGGGCGGCCCGGGATCCTTCGACTCCTTCATGCGGTAGAGGGTGAGCTCGAGGCGGTCATCGGGAAGCCACGCAATATCGACGCCGACGTTCTTGCCCTCCGTTATCGGATCGGCCGGCTGGTCCTGCTCCAGGCAGTAGACCTGCTTATTGGGCTGGCCCGCGGCTGCCACCACGTGCACGCACAGCGACTCGTCGTCGAAGTACGCGACGGTGCCAGACAGTGATGGATCCGGAGTCAGCGCGAGTGAAGGGAACTCCGGGTTCGGCCAGAAGAGGGATGTCACGATGACGATCCCGAAGGCCACGTAGGTGAGCACGACGAGGAGGGCTCCCACGATCGCCCAGGGAACCCAGCTCCAGCTCTTCTGTCGCGGATGTGTGTCCGCCTGCGTCTGGTCCATCGAGTCCACGGTGATCCCGGCTCGACCTGAGGGCAAGGGGCCGGACGTCCCCTGCTCGATCAGCTGAAGGAGATCGCGCGCTCCGCGGGGCGAAGGCGGATCCCCGCCGCATAGAGGGCGAGCACGATCTCGCGGCTGGTGACCACGAGCGCCCCCTCCTCCACGGCGATCGCGCGCGCTTCCTCGGGGATGTCGTAGTGGTCGTCCTGGAAGGCGCGGCGCGGGATGCCGATCCACTCGGCGAAGGCGTGGAGCTCGTCAAGGGAGGTATCGCTGATGAGGTGGCACCACAGTCGTCCGCGCCACGGCCAGTGGGCGTCGTCGAGGAGCAGGGCCACGGCCCGAGAGTAGCCGCGCCTCCTAGCATCGGGGGGTGCGACGCATCCTCATCACCGGCATGTCGGGGACGGGGAAGTCGACGATCCTCGAGGCGCTGGCCGTGCGGGGATTTCGCACGGTGGAGCTCGAGGGCGACTGGTGCGTGCCTCTTCCGGCAGGGCGGCAGCGGTGGGACGAGGCGAAGGTCTCCGCGCTCCTGGACGACGATGCCGGGGACGTCCTCGTCGTGGCGGGGTGCGAGGACAACATGGGTGCATTCCTGCCGCGCTTCGATCGAGTGATCCTGCTGAGTGCGCCCGTGGACGTGATCCTCGAGCGGCTCGAGACGCGTACGACCAATGACTTCGGCAAGTCCTCCGACGAGCGCGAGCGCATCGTCGCCGACATCGTCGAGGTCGAGCCGCTGCTGCGGCGCATCGCGGATGCCGAGATCGACACCTCAGCGGCGCCCGAGGAGACCCTGGCACAGGTCCTGGCGGCCATCGACGGCTGAGGGCACGTCGAGTTGGCGGGGTGACCGCTGCATGCCACAGTAGGAAACGTGAATCAGATCAGTCCGCTGCGCCGGGCCGTGGGCCTCATGCTCACCTTCGTGGGTTTTTTC
>JBPCSL010000094.1:0-3903 GCA_051007175.1 Candidatus Nanopelagicales bacterium | reverse complement strand
CTCGCCGTGCCCGTGGTGCTCATGGCGATGGTCCCGCCGTTGCAGCTTCCCGGCTGGCAGTGGGTGTCCCTGGCGCTCACCACGGTCGTCGTCGCGTGGGGTGCCTGGCCCTTCCATCGTGGCGCGGCCATCAATGCCCGCCACGGCGCCGCCAACATGGACACCCTCGTCAGCGTCGGTGTCCTGGCCGCCTATCTGTGGAGCCTGTGGGCGCTGCTCTTCGGAGGGGCCGGGGCCATCGGCTACACCATGTCCTACGCCCTCGTCATGCGCGGGCACGAGGGGCCGCCGGAGATCTACCTCGAGGTAGCGGCCGCGGTCCCCGTCTTCATCCTCGCGGGACGGTGGTTCGAGGCGCGCGCGAAGCGCCGCTCGACCCAGGCCTTGCGCTCGCTCGCCGACCTTGCCGCTCCGGATGCCGCCGTGCTCGTCGATGGCGTGGAGACGCGCATGCCCATCGCGCAATTGCGCGTGGGAGACCGCTTCGTCGTCCGGCCGGGGGAGCGCATTGCCACGGACGGCGTGGTCGAGTCGGGCGACAGTTCGGTGGACACCTCCCTCCTCACGGGCGAGCCGGTGCCGGTCGACGTAGGCGTGGGAGATGCCGTTACGGGGGCGACCGTCAACGTCGACGGCACTCTCGTGGTGAGGGCCACCCGGGTCGGTGCCGACACGCATCTCGCGCAGATCAGCCGCCTGGTGACAGAGGCGCAGTCGGGCAAGGCCCCGGTGCAGCGGCTTGCCGACAGGGTGGCCGCCGTATTCGTGCCCGTGGTCCTCGTGATCGCTGTCGTCACGCTCATCGCGTGGATCCTCGTCACGGGCGACGTCGAATCCGCCTTCACGGCATCCGTGGCGGTGCTCATCATCGCCTGCCCGTGCGCCCTCGGGCTGGCCACGCCGACTGCCCTCCTTGTCGGCACGGGTCGCGGTGCCCAACTGGGGATCCTCATCCGCGGACCGGAGGTCCTCGAGGACACCCGGCGCATCGACACCATCGTGCTCGACAAGACCGGCACCGTGACCACGGGTCGCATGTCACTGGTGGAGGTCATCGCCGCCGACGGCGAGGACCCCGTCGTCATCGGATTCATGGCCGCGTCCGTGGAGTCGCCAAGCGAGCACCCCATCGCCCGTGCCATTGCCAGCGGGCTGGCCGTCACGCCCGCGACCGACTTCCGCAACGAGCGTGGCCTCGGCGTGCGCGGCATCGTCGAGGGGCATCTGGTCGCGGCCGGCCGCCCCGACTGGGTCGCGCAGTCGGTGGGGGCCGCGGGCATCCCGGACGGCGTTCGCGCGCGTATCGATGAAGCCGAGGGGGGCGGCTCGACGGTCGTGGCCGTGGGCTGGGACGGCGCCGTCCGGGGCGCGCTCGTCGTCGCCGATTCGGTCCGGTCCACCAGCGCGCGCGCCATCGCGCTTTTCCGCGAAATGGGCCTGGAGCCGGTGCTGGTCACCGGCGACAACCCGCGTACGGCGGAGGCCGTCGCCGCTGTGCTGGGCATCACGCGCGTGCACGCGGGCGTGCTGCCGGCCGGCAAGGTCGAGATCGTCCGGGCCCTGCAGGCGGAGGGCCGGACCGTGGCGGTCGTCGGTGATGGCGTCAATGACGCCGCAGCCCTGGCCCAGGCGGACCTGGGCATCGCGGTGGGCACCGGCACCGACGCGGCCATCGAGGCGAGCGACCTCACTCTCGTGCGGGCTGACCTGCTCGCCGCCGTCGATGCGATCCGCCTGTCGCGCAGGACGCTGCGCACCATCAAGGGCAACCTCTTCTGGGCCTTTGCCTACAACGTGGCGATGATCCCCCTGGCGGCGTTCGGGCTGCTCAACCCTCTCCTTGCGGGTGCGGCGATGGCCTTCTCGTCGGTCTTCGTGGTGGGCAGCAGCCTGCTGCTGCGTCGGTTCCGGCCCTGCTCGTAAGCGGGTCTCGGTCGAGCTCGGACCGTGCCCGGGTCCGCGGGACCGGCAGCCCTGTGCCCTTGCTCACAAACCCCCATCCGTAAGGGCTTACATGGTGTTTACGGTGCTTTCATTCCCGGCAGGATGGGGTCAGTCGCTTGAGAGCCTCGGAGGAGACATGGCCATCCCCGGTCTGGAGAACCCGCCCACGCGCAACAAGAAGCTGCTCGAGTGGGTCGAGGAAGTCGCCGCGCTGACCCAGCCTGACGAGGTCATCTGGTGCGACGGCTCGGATGCCGAGTGGGAGCGCCTCACCTCGCAGATGGTGGACAGCGGGATGTTCATCCGCCTCAACCCCGAGTTGCGACCCAATTCCTTCCTGGCCCGCTCCGACCCCAGCGATGTCGCTCGCGTCGAGAGTCGCACCTACATCTGCTCGCAGTTCGAGGCCGATGCCGGTCCCACCAACAACTGGATGGACCCGGTCGCGATGAAGGGCATCCTGCAAGGCCTCTTTGAGGGCTCCATGCGCGGTCGTCCCATGTACGTCGTTCCGTTCTCGATGGGCCCGCTCGGGTCGCACATCTCGCAGCTCGGCGTGGAGCTGACCGACTCGCCATACGTCGTCGTCAACATGCGGATCATGACCCGCATGGGCGCTGCGGCCCTGGAGCAGATCGGCGAGCGCGGCGACTTCGTCCCGGCGGTCCACTCGGTGGGATATCCCCTCGTGGATGCCGAGGGTCAGGCGCGTCCCGACGTGGCGTGGCCCTGCAATGACACCAAGTACATCACCCACTTCCCCGAGACCCGCGAGATCTGGTCCTACGGCTCCGGCTACGGCGGCAACGCGCTGCTGGGCAAGAAGTGCTACGCGCTCCGCATCGCCTCGGTCATGGCACGCGACGAAGGCTGGCTCGCCGAGCACATGCTGATCGTCAAGCTTACCTCCCCTGATGGCGCGTCCCACTTCGTGGCGGCGGCCTTCCCGAGCGCCTGCGGCAAGACGAACCTGGCGATGCTCCGGCCCACACTTCCGGGCTGGAAGGCGGAGACGGTCGGCGACGACATCTGCTGGATGCGCTTCGGCGAGGATGGCCGCCTGCGGGCCATCAATCCGGAAGCGGGATTCTTCGGCGTCGCGCCGGGTTCGGGCTACGGCACCAACCCCAACGCCATAGCCGCCCTGGCCCGCAACACGATCTTCACCAATGTCGCGCTGACGGACGATGGCGACGTCTGGTGGGAGGGCCTGACCGATACGCCGCCCGAAGGTCTGACCGACTGGCGCGGCCGGCCCTGGACGCCCGGCGGCGAGCCCGCCGCCCACCCCAATGCGCGGTTCACCGCCCCGGCGGCGCAATGCCCCTCGGTCGCCCCCGAGTGGGAAGATCCGGCCGGCGTGCCGATTTCGGCGATCCTGTTCGGGGGTCGGCGGGCCAGCGCGGTGCCGCTGGTGACCGAGGCGTTCGACTGGAACCACGGCGTGTTCCTCGCCTCCAACGTCGCCTCGGAGGGCACGGCCGCCGCCGAGAACCGGGTCGGTGAACTCCGCCGCGACCCGTTCGCCATGCTTCCGTTCTGCGGCTACAACATGGCCGATTATTTCCGTCATTGACTGGAGATCGGCGCCAAGGCCGATCCGGCGAAGCTGCCGCGTATCTTCTTCGTCAACTGGTTCCGCAAGGACGCCAGGGGTCGGTTCGTCTGGCCCGGCTTCGGCGACAACAGCCGCGTCCTCAAATGGATCGTGCAGCGTCTCGAAGGCGAGGTGGGGGCGGTCGACACCCCGCTCGGCCGTCTGCCCCACAAGTCGGACCTCGACCTCAGCGGGTTGGAAATCGGTGAAGAGCAGCTGAAGCTCCTGCTGACGGTCGACCATGACGTTTGGGCCGAGGAAGCCTCATTGATTCCGTCCGCCTATGAGCGGTTCGGCGAGCGCCAGCCGGATGAACTCTGGCGCCAGTACGATGCGCTCAAAGGACGACTGGCGTCTCAGAC
>JBPCSL010000093.1:0-12539 GCA_051007175.1 Candidatus Nanopelagicales bacterium | reverse complement strand
GCCTCGCGCACGGCATCGCCCGCACCACGGTCCACGATGACGGCAACGCCCACCACCTCGGCGCCCGCCTCGCGCAATGCCTCCACCGCGGTCATCACGCTCGAGCCCGTCGTCGAGGTGTCCTCCACCGCGAGCACGCGACGTCCGGTGACATCAGGGCCTTCGATCCGGCGCTGCAGACCATGGGCCTTGCCCTCCTTGCGGACGACGAACGCATCGAGACGCTCGCCGGGCGCGTGCATCATCGCGGTCGCCACCGGGTCCGCGCCGAGCGTGAGACCCCCCACGGCGGCGTAGTCCCAGTCGGCCGTCAACTCGCGCATGACGCGACCGATGAGGGGTCCGGCGTCGGCATCGAGCGTGACTCGACGCAGATCGACGTAGTAGTCGGCCTCGCGTCCGCTCGACAGGATGACCTTGCCGTGGACCACGGCCTTGTCGACGATCTGCTGGCGGAGGGCTTCACGGTCGCTCATGGTCTGACCCTAGGGTGCGGTCATGCCCGTCGGCACCGTGGTCCTCACTCCGGGAGCGGCGTACGCCGTCGATCCACACGTCGTGCTCGACCTCTCGGGCGAGGACCCCCCGATGGAGGAGTGGGCCGCTCGCACGGCCCTCGGCATCCACCAGGCCGACCCCGCAGGACCGCTGCTGCTCGTCATCAGCGGGCCCGCGTGCGCGCAGGCTCCTCACCTGGGCTTCGCACAGCGGGCGGCCCGGCGCTCCGTGGCGGGCTACGTCCTCGTCGACCCCGCACTGCCACGGCCGGGCGCGGTGCCCGACTGGCCGGATGCGCCGGTCGTCGTCGTCGTCACGCCGAACGCCGATGCGGACACGCGCACGGCCGCGCTCGGAGCGCGGCTACGAGGCTGGGAAGTGCGCGAGGGCGACGCGGAGAGCGCGATCCGGGAGATCGCGCGGGAGCCCTAGCGCTCAGCGCGCGCCTGACCGCCCGCGCGACGCGACCCGATGGAGCGCACGAGTGGTCTCGGGAGGTACTGCGCGGCCAGCGACAGCGCCTTGTACTGACGACCCGCCACGCTGATAGACCGGCCGCGGCGCACGTCCTTCAATGCGGTATCCACGACCTCCTGGGTGTCGAGCCACATCCACTCGGGAATGCCGTCGACCTCCATGTGGGCGCGGCCGTGGAACTCGGTGTGCGTGTAGCCGGGACAGACGGCCGTCACGTAGACACCGGTGCCCTTGAGCTCGATGGCCAGGCTCTCGCTGAAGACGGTGACCCAGGCCTTGGCCGCGGAGTAGGTGCCACCGGTGATCCAGCCCGCGACACTGCTCACGTTGAGGATCGCGCCAGTGCCGCGGTCGATCATGCCCGGAAGCGCCGCGTGAGTGAGCCGCATCACCGCAGTCACGAGGACGTCGAGCAGGGCCTGCTCGGTCTCGCGGTCGCCGCCGGCGAACCGCTGCGGGACACCGAAGCCCGCGTTGTTGACGAGGATCTCGACGGGCCGGCGCGGATCGGCGACCCGCTCCTCGACCCTCGCCAGTTGCGCCCGGTCGGACAGGTCGGCGACCAGGGTCTCGACCTCGACGCGGAATCCGCGGAGCTCGGCGGCCACCTGCTCGAGCCGGGCCTCGTCGCGCGCGACCAGGCAGATGTCGTGGCCGCGACTGGCCAGGGTGCGGGCGAACTGCAGCCCGATGCCGGCAGTGCCACCGGTGATGACAGCGGTTCCCATGAAGTCCCCTGACGCTCATCCCACGTTTCGGGGACATCCTCGCCTACGGTGACGCCATGACTCGGGGGTGGGCGGCATTCCGCGCCGCCGTGATCGCCGCGGCCATGACGGCCGTCGCGATTCCCGCTGCCCAGGCGGCCCCTGTTCGCCCCGAGGTCGTCAACGGCCGCGCACCCCTGCCCGGGGAGGCCCGCGCCCTCGTCTCCATCTCCGCGGGCGGCTTCTCCTGCGGAGGGACCCTCGTCGACGCCGTGCACGTCATCACGGCGGCCCACTGCGCCTTCAATGCGGCCTCGGACACCGCGCTACCTCCCGCGCAGGTGCGCGTCGGATGGTCGAGTACGACGACCCGCGCGGTGCCGTCGCTGCCGGTGTCGCGCGTCTCGGTGCATCCCGACTACGACATGACGACGTTCGCGAACGACCTCGCCGTCCTCGAGCTCGTCGCTCCCATCCCCGGGGCCACCCCCATGCTCGTTGCCAATGCGACGCGCTCTGCCATCGCGCTCGCACCCGGCGCGAGCGTGCGGTCGGCGGGATTCGGCCGGATCTCGGTGCAGGGACCCCTCAGTGGCACCGCCCTCGTCGGCGACCTCACCGTGCTGCCCGACGACGAGTGCGGGAGCCGGCGGATTCCCTACCGCATCGGCACCGTCGACTTCTACGGCTACGGCAAGGACGTCGACACGGCCAATGCCGTGTGCGCTGTCGGCGTGGTGCCGGGCACCGACCTCATCATCGACACCTGCCAGGGAGACTCCGGCGGTCCGCTCTTCTCCGGGGACGGCATCAATGCGCGTCTCGTCGGGGTCGTGAGCGTCGGGGATGGGTGCGCGGGCTTCGACAGCGCCGGCCAGCCGATGGACAAGAAGGTCCCCGGCATCTACGCCCGCACCGGCCCGGCCCTCGACTGGCTGGCCAGCGTCGGGATCGACATGAGCGACACCGCGCTTGCCCCGCCCGTCATCGCCTCCGCGGTCGCCCAGGGCACCTCCATCGCCGTGGCCGTCCAGGCCGGCAGTGCGACGAGGCTCGACATCGTGACCGTGACCGCAATAGGCACCGCCAGTGACGAGCACTCCTGCGTCGCGACGGTGATCGACGGGGCCGGCACCTGCACGGTCGGCCCACTCACGGCCGGATCGTCGTACGCCGTCACCGCGGTCGCCACGGCCGGCGACCTGGTGTCCGCACCGTCAACACCGGTGAGCGTGAGCCTGCCCGGCAAGCCCGGCAAGCCGCGCATCCGCCAGGGCTACCACGCGGGTCCCGGGAGAGTGGACTTCGTCGTCACGCCGGGCGTCGACAATGGCTCGCCGCTGACCGGCACATCCGTCGTCTGCATCCCGCGTGGGGCGAGCAGGTCCGATGCGCCGCGCGCAGCCGGCAGCGTCGTGGGCGGGCGCGTGACGCTCACCATGGCACCGGGCTACCGCTACACCTGCTACGCGGTCAGCACGAATGCGATCGGCAGCACCCGGTCACGACCGTTCTCCTTCGCCCTGTAGTCCCTACTCGAGCAGCGATCGCGGAATTCACGGCTCCGCGGAGACACCGCCACCGCCATCCCCCTACGGTTATCGGGTGCGCCACCGCGTCATCCCCCTCCTCGCCAGTGCGATCGCCCTGTCGGGCGCCCTCCTGACCGGCCACGGCGCCGCGGTGGCCGCGCCCGTCAAGCCCGACGTCGTCAATGGCGAGCTCGGGCCCTCCCCCGACTTCGGCTTCCTCGTCGCCCTCGGGGACCGCGCGACCTTCGAGGCGCTCGGCATGGACCGGGCCCAGTTCTGCGGTGGCACCCTCGTCACCGCGAGCCTCGTGGTCACGGCAGCGCACTGCGTGGCCGATGCGCGTGCCACCGACCTCGTCGTCGGCTCCCCGGGTGACAGCGGAGCGCTCAGCAGTCCCACCATGCGGTCCAGCAATGTCACCGGCATCAAGGTCTTCCCGCGGTACGACGCCCAGAGTCAGTCAGGCGACGTCGCCGTGCTGACCCTCGCCACCCCACTGCGGGGAGTGCCGACCATCCTCCCCGTCACGCCCGAGGAGGCGCAGTCCATCGCGGCCGCCCGGCAGACCGTCACGGTCGCTGGCTGGGGTGCCATCAACAACAGCAAGCCCTGGCGCTTCACCGACGTCTACCGCATCGGCAACCTCGTCGTCTTCCCCGACTCTGCCTGCGGCGGGGGCCAGCCGTTCACGATCGACGGCGTGAAGTTCACCGGATACGGGCCTAACGACGTCAATCCCAAGACGATGGTCTGCGCGGAGGGTGTCTCCCGGGGCGAGCCGGTCGATAGTTGCGTGGGCGACTCCGGCGGCCCTCTCGTGGGGGGCACCGGTGACGCGCGCCGCCTGGTCGGCCTCGTGAGCTGGGGCCTCAATGACTGCGCGGTGCGCGCCGGCGCCGGCGTCTACACGCGCCTGTCGGCGTTCACCGACTTCCTGAAGTCAGCCGGCGTGCCGTTCGTGCCCGCGCCGACCACTGGCGTGCAGCCTCCGACCGTCGCGCGCGTCTCCTCGACGGCCACCTCCCTCACCGTCACGGTTCGCGCCTCCGCAGAAGGCGATCAGCCCGACACCTACTCGGTGCTCGCAACGGATCCGGATGGCCTCGTCACCAGTTGCTCGGTGGCCGCTCCCGCGCGCCCAGCCACCGCCTCTTGCACCGTGATGGGCCTGTCCGCTCACGTGACCTACCAGTTGACGGCCATCGCGATCGCCGGTGATCACACCTCGACGCCCTCGGCGGCGGTCACTGCGCAACCGGTCGGGAGCCCCGGCCGGCCGCGCATCGTCGAGGCCAGGGCCTACCGCGGCGGCCTGGCGAGCTTCATCGTGCAGAACATCGACGGCAACGGCTCGGCCATCACGGCGAGCAGCGTGAGGTGCTCGGCAGCTGACCTCCCCCGGCGCAGCGCGACCATCGAGACCGGGGGCGTGGCCATCGTGAGCCGCCTCAGGGCCGGCCGCACCTACTCCTGCGTCGCCGTGGTGGCGAACGAATACGGACGTTCCACCTCCCGCCCCGCGGTTCTCACGGCCAAGTAGCGAAGAGGCGTCTCCGGCCACCTCTTCCGGCACTACAGTGCGGCCATGCGCGCGGCCGTCTACGAGAAGCGAGGCGGGTCCGACGTCCTCACCGTGACGGACATCCCGACCCCCGGGCCCGGGGTCGGTGAGGTCCGTGTCCGTTTGCACGTCTCGGCGGTGAATCCCACCGACTGGAAGATGCGCAAGACCGGCGGCCCGCTCGACGACGGCTTCCAGGTGCCCGGCCAGGACGGCGCCGGCGTGATTGAGGCCGTCGGACCCGGCGTCGACTTCAACCGCATCGGCGAGCGTGTGTGGGTCTATCACGCGGCCTATCAGCGGCCTTACGGAACAGCAGCGCAGTTCACCGTCATCCCGGCCCGGCAGGCCGTGCGCATCCCCGACGGCATCGCCTTCGACCAGGCTGCCGCCCTGGGCATCCCCTACATCACGGCATACGGCTGCCTCTACTCCGACGGCCCCATCGACGGCCAGACGATCCTCGTGCACGGCGGAGCCGGGGCGGTCGGCCACGCCGCGATCCAGCTGGCGCGCCGCGGCGGGGCTCACGTGATCACCACCGTGAGCAGCAAGGCGAAGGCCGCCCTCGCCTCGGCGGCGGGCGCGCATGTCGTCGTCGACTACACCGCCGCCGGCGCTGCCGACCGCATCGCGGCCGCCGCCCGGGCCGGCGTCGACCGAGTGATCGAGGTCAACCTCACCGCCAATCTCGATCTCGACCTCGCGCTCCTCGTGCCACATGGCGTCATCTCCACCTACGCGGCCGACGCCGACGATCCCGTTGTGCCCGTGCGCCGGCTCATGGGCGGCAACGTCGATCTGCGGTTCGTGCTGGTCTACGGCTTCCCGCCGGCGCTGATCGCCACCGCGATCGACGAGATCACGGCCGGGCTCGAGGCCGGTGACCTGACACCCCTGCCATTCATCCGCTTCGGACTCGATCAGGTGGCCGCGGCGCACGATGCGGTGGAGAAGCGCTCCACCGGCAAGGTGCTCATCGATCTGCCCTAGCGTCCTCGACGCCGGCATTCCAGCGATCGCGTCGCTCCGCGATCAGGTCACTCGGCCGCGGATCGACGACCCCCTCCTCGCGCACCCGCGCCGGCGGGATCGCCGCGCCCGCGAGCATCGCCGCGCCCACGACCGTGGCATCGCTCACCTCGGCAGGCTGGAGTCGTGCATCAAGAGCGGTCGCGAGCAGCCGGACGTACGCCGGATCGCGGCTCCCGCCTCCGAGGAGGGTGATGGGCTGCACCGGCGCTGCGCCTGACTCCTTCACCGCGTCGTAGGCCGCGGCGACGGCGTACGCCATGCCTTCGAGAACGGATCGGAGCATGGCCTCGCGCGAGGTCGCCAGCGACAGGCCCCGCCAGCCCGCGCGCAGGTCGGTATCGAGATACGGGCTGCGCTCTCCCGCCACGAACGGCCAGAAGAGCGGATCGCTCGCCTGGATCCCTGCCGCGAGCGCCCGCTGCGCCTCGGCCGTGTCGGCGCCAAGCCAGGCGAGAGCGCGCTCCAGGGCGAGTCCCCCGCTCTGCACGGCACCGAGCCGATACCACGCCTCGCCGATGTCGCCGGTGGCCGCGAAGGTGTGCGTCCGCAGCGTCTCGTCAGGCCGCGGCGCATCGAGCACGCTGCTGATCTGCGCGCCCGTGCCCAGGGCGATCGCACCGTGCCCGGTGGTGAGCCCGAGACCGCGGATGCCACAGGCGGCATCCGCTCCCCCGACCGCCACCGGCAGGCCTACGAGCACGGAGCCCACCCGTGACACCTCGCCCACGACCGCGGACGATCCGCGCACGGGCGCGAGCATCTCGGGGCGGACGCGACAGGCCGCGATCGCGGCGTCGCTCCAGCGCCCGTCCACCACGTCGTACAGCAGGGTGCCGCTCGCATCGGAGGGATCGGTGGCCGCATCGCCGGTGAGACGCAGGCGCAGCCAGTCCTTGGCCTGCAGTGCCCAGCGCGCGCGCGTCAGCAGATCGGGCTCATGGTCGGCGAGCCAGGCCAGCGTGGGCCCGGCGAAGCCGGGGAAGGCGGCCGAGCCCAGCCGCGCGAGCTCGGCGCGTCCAAGCTCTACTGCGATACGCCGCGCCTGCTCGTCACTGCGCCCATCGGCCCAGGTGATGGCCGGTCGCAGTGGCTCACCGGTGGCATCGCACAGGACGACGCCATGCATCTGCCCGCTCAGGCCGACGGCAGTGGGCCGCTCCGTCAGGTGCGTCATCACCTCGGCGGCCGCGCTCTCGGCCGCGTCGAGCCAGTCCTGCGGGTCGCTCTCGGCCCAGCCCGGCTGCGGCGATCGGACGGCGTAGGGGCGCGCCGCGGAGGCGACGACCGAGCCCTGCTCGTCGATCGCCGCGACCTTGGCCGACTGCGTGCCCAGGTCGATCCCCAACACCGTCACGGGCCCATCCTGCCGCGCTAGCCTTCGCAGGTGCCCGGAGTGGTCTGCATCGGCAGCCTCAACGTCGACCTGGTGTTCCAGGTCGACCGCATGCCAGCCTCCGGCGAAACGGTGACCGGCCACGGCCTCCAGCGCCATCTCGGCGGCAAGGGGCTTAATCAGGCCCTCGCCGCCGCGCGCGCCGGAGCGTTGGTCGCTCTCGTCGGCGCGGTCGGCACCGACGACGGCGGTGCCTGGATGCGCGCCGAGCTCGCGCGCGAGGGAGTCGACGACACGGCGGTCGCCGATGTCGACGGTCCCAGCGGCACCGCGCTCATCGAGCTCGACTCCCAGGGCGCCAACCGCATCGTGGTCATCCCCGGGGCCAATGGCTGGCTCACCGCGGACTACACGGCCGCGCAGGTGTCACGCATGACGGCGAGCATCGCCCTCGCCCCGCTGGAAGTGCCACCCGCTGCCATCGTCGGCGCCCTTCGCGCCGCCAAGGACGCTGGCATGACCACCATCCTCAATCCCGCGCCCGTCCCGCCCGACGGCGTTCCCGATGGACTCCTCCCGATGTGCGACATCGTCATCCCCAATGAGCACGAGGCCGCGCTCATCACCGGCATCGACGTCCACGACGTCGAGTCGGCGCACGCTGCCGGACGCGCTCTCATGGCGGCCGGTGCCGGCAGCGCGGTCGTCACCCTCGGCGCGCGAGGGGCGGCCTGGGTGACGCCGGAAGGAGCCGGTCACGTGGCGACCTATCCGGTCAACGCGATTGACACCGTCGCCGCAGGCGACGCCTTCTGCGGCGCACTCGCCGCATCCCTCGCGACCGGGCTCGAGTGGGAGGCGAGCCTGCGGCGTGCCTGCGCGGCCGGCGCGCTCGCCACCACCGTCTCCGGCGCCTCGCCGTCACTGCCTCGCTCTGCCGCGATCGATGACCTTGTCGCCACCCGGGAGGAACCGTGATCGTCCATCCGCAGCTCGCGTCGCTGCTCGCGCGCTTCCGGCACGCCAACGCCATCGCGATACTCGACGGACCCTTCCCGTCGTACCCCGATGTCGAGACGATCGAGCTCATCCTCACGCGTGGCGTCCCGACGATCCCGCAGGTCGTCGACGTGATCCTCGCCGAGCACGAGGTGAGCAGCGTGGTGATGGCGCATGAGTTCAAGCAGCACGTCGATGCCACCACCCAGGCCGACTACCTCGCGCACCTCGGCGACCTGCCGGTGGAGTGGATCCCCCACGTCGACTTCAAGAAGCAGGTCGGCACCTGCCTCGGCATCGTCCACACCGGCGATGCCGTGCCCTACAGCAACGTCATCCTGCGCTGGGGCTAGTCCTAGGCTTCGCAGATGGCCCGGCGCACCCTCGTCCCCCGGATGGAGCCGTACGCGACCTCCATCTTCGGGGAGATGTCGACACTCGCGCTCGAGGTCGGCGCCGTCAACCTGGGGCAGGGCTTCCCCGACACCGACGGTCCCGAGGAGATCAAGCGGGCCGCCGAGCTCGCGATCGAGGAGGGGCGCGGCAACCAGTACCCGCCCGTGCACGGGCTGCCGGACCTGCGCGCCGCGATCGCCGAGCACCAGCAGCGTTTCTACGGGCTCGAGATCGACCCCGTCACCGATGTCGTCGTGACGACAGGCGCGAGCGAGGCCATCCAGTCGGCACTCCTCTCCCTGTGCGACCAGGGCGACGAGGTCATCGTCTTCGAGCCCTGGTTCGACATCTACGGCGTGGGCATCGACCTCGCCCTCGCGAAGCGGGTCTCGGTGCCGCTGCGCCCGCCAGACTTCCGCCCCGACCTCGACTACCTGCGCGACGCCGTCACCGACCGCACCCGGCTGATCCTGCTGAACTCCCCCCACAACCCCACGGGCACGGTCTTCACCCGTGACGAACTGCAGGTCATCGCCGACATCGCCATCGATCGCGATCTCCTCGTCGTCTCGGACGAGGCCTACGAGCATCTCTGGTACGACGACTACCCACACGTGCCCATCGCGACGCTGCCCGGCATGGCCGAACGCACCGTGAGCATCGGCAGCGCGGGGAAGTCGTTCTCCTTCACCGGGTGGAAGGTCGGCTGGGCCACGGGCCCGAGCGACCTCATTCGCGCGGTCCGCGCCGTGCGGCAGCACCTCTCCTTCGTGTCGGGGGGGCCGTTCCAGTACGCGATCGCCCAGGCCCTGCGGATGCCCGACAGCTACTACGTGGACTTCCGACATGACCTGCAGGCCAAGCGCGACCTGCTCACGGACGGCCTGCGCGCCCTCGGCTTCTCCACGCCCGGGTCGGAGGGGACGTACTTCCTCACTACGGACCTTGGACCCTTGTCGGAATACGCCGACGGTCTCGCGGCCGCGCGCGCGCTGCCGCATCGCGCGGGAGTCGTCGCGATTCCGCTGCAGGTCTTCTGCGATCACGAGGAGATCGGCACCCATGCCCTGCGCTGGGCCTTCTGCAAGCGGCCGGAGGTCCTGCAGGAGGCCCTGGCCCGGCTCTCGCGGGCCATCGACTGACAGCAGGGCCTGAGTCACGGCGTACTCGCGCGCTAGGGCACCATGGGGACATGCCTCAGATCGAATACGTGACCCTCGCCCACCATGCCGAGGCCATCAACGGCCTCCTCTACCTGCAGGGGTCTGGGTGGTCCGATCTCGAGCAGCCGGTGGACGGCGAGGGCAACCTCGGCATGCTCCACCTCGGCATCGGCGTGAGCATCATCATCGGCTGGAACGAGACGAACCGCAGCTACCCCCTCACCATCAGCGTCGAGCACGAGGACGGCGAGCAGCTCTTCGCCGTGGAGGGCGCTGTCGAAGCAGGGCGCCCGGCCGGTGCGACACCCGGCGCCGATATGCGCAGCGTTCTTGCCGTGAGCGGTGAGGTGCAGTTCGGTCGACCGGGCGGGTACGTCGTACGCGCCTACATCGGTGACACCGACGGCGGCAGTGCACGGGCCGTGTCCTTCCGAGTGCACTACCCGCAGGGGCTCCAGCCGCCCGCCGGCGGAGGACCCGCGGACTTCCAGCTTCCCGAGTAGTCCGACCGGGCTAGGGCCCGGGGATGGGCGGTAGCGGAGGCAGGGGCGGAATCGGCGGCACCGGGGTGATCGTCGTCGCGCCCGTGGTGCGATCCCACGACATGGTGCCCTCGACGGATGTCACCGCCCACTGACTGTCCATGCGCACCTCGCGGCCAAGGCCGCCGCAGAGGAAGCTCGTGACGGGCACCGGCGTGCGCCACTCCGGGAAGGCCTCGCGCTCCACCGGCGTCGGGCGCATGAAGAGCCCTGACCAGCACGTGCCATAGAGATAGAGCCCCGCATCCTCGCGGTAGGCGATCGGCTCCCCCGGAGAGGTGCCGTCGAGCAGGGTCCATCCCGGTGCGAGCTGCCAGTTCTGCATCCACTGCTGGTCTCGGCGGGACCGGCCAAGGTCGTCGATGCCCAGCGAGGTCATCGGCACCATCAGCGTGTCATCCAGCACCGCGGTGTCATCGGCGGAGCCGGTGCCCACGATCGTGGTGTCGTCGGTGGGCGGAGGGATCGTGGTGTCGTCCACGCTGGCCGGGATCAGCACCGAGTCGAGGGGGAGGGTGATCTGGCGAGTCGAGGACACCGGCCCCTGGGACCAGGCGAGCTCATAGCGATCCACCCGGCCCGCGGACAGGTTCCTCGCCTTCATCTCGCCCGTGGAGTCCACGCCCACCGGCTCGAATGTCGTATGCGCGGCCATGGAATGCGCCCACTCGTAGCGCGGCCCTCGTGCCTTGTCGTAGAGGCCGCGGTCGGAGAAGACCGGCACGCCCTGGGTGAACCAGGTGATCGAGCCGTGATCCTCATGGCCGTGCATGGCGACCCGCGGGCCGAATCTCAGGACGTACTGGGTCGTCGAGTCGTCCCAGGAGGAGCGGTTGGCCGCCCATCCGCGCCCCGAGCACCACAGACGCGTGCCCGCCGACGAGGTGTCGACACCCATGTCCGCCGCATTGATCGTCTTCTCATTGCCGTCCCCGATGGCCTCGATGACCCCATCGGGCCGGGCCAATTGCAGCGTCGCCAGCGACGCGCGCTCCAGGGCCTCGACCACGGCATCCGCACTCCGCGAGCCCTCCTCCTGCATCAGTCGGAGTGAGCGCTGCCAGAGCTGGGTGTTGAGCAGCTGATAGGGAGCCGATTGCTCCGCGCTCATGCCGCAGTCCGAGAACACGCCAGCAACATCCTCGGAGAATCTCCGCAGGGCCAGCTGCCACCAGTCGTCGCGCCCGAAGACCTTGGCCGACTCCGCCATCATGATGTTCGACAGCGCGCCGTGGTTGTGGACCTTCTTCAACGGCAGTCCGCGATAGCGATAGGGGTCGGACGCGGCCAGGACCAGGCGCTCCATCACCGGGACGAGCCGCTCGTCGTGCGTGACCTCATAGAGGCAATTCACCGTCCCCATGCGCAGTCGCACGGCGCCCTCGGTCCACCCCGTCGACGGCAGCACTCCCTTGCCTCGCGCGGAGCCTGGGTCGGGCAGAGCGGCGTCGCGCTCGAGCAGCAGGTCGACCGCGGGGAATCCCTTGAGCACGGCGGGGACGAGCCAGGCCATGGAGTGGAAGCGCGTGACGAACGTCTGGTCGCCCGCGGCAGTTGGGCGCCAGTCGGCGTCCGCGCCGCGCACGACGAGGGTGCGCCCGTCGAGGCCCAGGATGCCGTCGGTCTCGAGCGCATCGATGTCCGCGCGCATCCGCTGGGATGCATTGATCTCGTTCTGGCAGACCTGCGGCACGCGCGGCGGCTTCTCCGCCGTGGCCGCCGGCAGGGAGATGGCACTCGCCACAATGGCAGAGGCGATGGCGATGAGGACCGGGCGTCTCATGGTCCGACCACCGTGAGTGTCGTCTTCTGGGTGACAGTGCCGTTGCCGCTGACCCGGCACTGGAGGTCCCAGGCAGGCTCGGCCACGCGCCATGCGGTGAAGGACTCCACCTTGACGGCCTTGAGGTTCTTGCAGTCGAGCGTGAGCCGCGCACCCGAGTCGTGGATCGCCCCGCCCCTCGCGGGTCTCCAGCCTGGCGCAAGCTGCCAGTGCTGGATCCAGTCCCGGGCGCCCGTGCCCGTGTCGCGGACGACGAGGGTGTCGGCGGAGAAGTCCACCGACCTGGTGCGCGCGATGCCGTCATCGCTGTCCGTGAGTTCGTACGACGTGGGGGACAGGCGAGTCCCCTCAGTAGCCGGGTTGAGATTGGGGTGGCCCACGGGCTCGAACACCGAGTGGGCCGCCATGTCGTGGGCGAAGGTGTAGCGATCGCCTCGGTCCTTGTCGTACAGCCCTCGATCCGACAGGACCGGGATGCCCTGGGTGAACCAGGTGAGGCCGCCGTGGTCCCGG
>JBPCSL010000092.1:0-31064 GCA_051007175.1 Candidatus Nanopelagicales bacterium | reverse complement strand
GAACCCGCGACGTCCTGGACCACAACCAGGTGCTCTACCAGCTGAGCTACACCCACCGCGACCCCTTGCGGAGGCGCCGACTGAGTCTAGACGTTGCATGCCGACACCTCCCGACTGGCCGACTCCTTACTAATGCTCTGGCACAGAGCTAGTCCGCTATGGACGTCATGGCTACCCCCGGCTCGAAGGCTGTGGACAGCCCTGTCACCCACACGCTGATCCGTGATCCAATCCGGCGAGTTCAGCGGTCGGAGGCGGGTCGTCGACGGAGGTTGACAAGGTTGACAAATGGTAGCCTGGACGTGAGGAGGTCGACATGAGCGTTGCCGCTCAAGCACGGGAAGTGGAGACCCTGACGCCGTCCCAGCGCCGCCTCCTTGCCGCCATCGGGGCCGAACTCGCCCGACAGGACCCTTCGGGCTCTTCCACGGCCCACGTGGAGGACATCGAGGCGGCCGCCCGAGCTGCTGTCGATGCTCTCGTGCACACCGGCGCCTTCTGGGAGGAGCACCTGGGCCCGGTCTACGACGCCAAGACCGTCGCCGTCATCCTCGGCTCGCCGGACAAGCCCGTGTCGCGGCAGGCAGTGAGCAAGCGCCCGCTCCTGGCCTTGCGCACGGGCAATGGCCGCGTCTACTACCCGGCCTTCCAATTCGCGAATGGCCGGCCGATCGCGGGACTGGCTGAGGTCCTGGCAGCTCTTGATGAGCACCTCGTCTCGCGATGGACGCTGGCGTCGTGGCTGGTTTCCCCCGAAGGCGACCTGGACGACGTCAGGCCGATCGACGCTCTTCGCGCCGGAGACGTCGAGCACGTCCTGCGCGTGGCGCGAGCATGGGCGGTTGCACTGCAGTGAAGGTGGAAGTCGCGCTGGTCCCGCGAGCGAGACTGCCGAAGGGCACCATGCTCGATCGCATCTACCGGGCGAGTGATGCCGAAGGGCGAGCCCGCTCCGCGTGGTTCTACTCGTCCCGTGGCTCAGGCGGAGGGGGCCGTTTCGATCTTCCGCACCCCGCCGGGACCTGCTACCTGGCAGGCGACCTCGACACGGCTTTCCGTGAAGTCTTCCGAGAGGCCCGTGTCATCGCGGAGGACGACGTGGCGTGCAGGCGTGCACTCACCGCCACAGCGATCCGCGCGAGCGCTCCCTGGGCAGATCTGGCGCACGAGCTGGCGACGGAAGCCGGTGTGAGCCTCGATGTCTTCAGCGGGTCGGGATATGCGGGCACGCAGGCGCTTGCGGGCGACTGCCACGCGAGGGGAGATCGAGGGGTCATCTCACTCATCCGCCACCAAAGCGACGGAACTGCCCGCGGCTACGCCCTCTTCGGGGCGACCGGGCCGGCGGCGGCGGCGCCGGAAGGCTGGACTGCCCGCACGGGGCCGTTGCGTGAGCACCTGGGCCGGCTGTCACCTCACCTGCAGGCGCGCATTCGCGCGGTGCCGAGGTCGATGCGCCCGACGACGCCTTAGCCGTGGTCGACGACGTGCCCGGCGGCGGTCGCTCGCGCCGACTCGCTATCAGGCCCGGGAGGCGGCACGAAGACCGCATCGCGGTAGTAGCGCAGCTCCGCGATGGACTCGCGGATGTCGCCGAGGGCGCGGTGGTTGCCGCGCTTCTCGGGACTGGCGAAGTAGGCACGCGGATACCAGCGGCGGGCGATCTCCTTGATGGAGGAGACATCGACCACGCGGTAGTGCAGGTGGGTGTCGAGCTCGGGCATATCGCGGCCGAGGAACCCGCGATCGACGTACACGCTGGAGCCCGCCAGGGGAGCCTTGCGCGAGTCCGGCACGTGCTGCTTGACGTAGGCCAGGACCTTCGCCTCGGCCTCGGCGAGGGTGACGCCGTTGGGGATCTCCTCGAGCAGCCCAGACTTCTCGTGCATCTCGCGGACGACCTCGTCCATGGTGTCGAGGACGGCCATGTCCGAGGGCCGGATGATGACGTTGATGCCGGCGTCGAGCTCGGTGAGGTCGGCCTCGGTGACGATGACCGCGATCTCGACCAGCTGGTCCTTCTCGAGGGAAAGGCCTGTCATCTCGCAGTCGACCCAGACGAGGCGGTCCTGCGCGCGATCGGCCATGCCCCGAGATTACAAGGAGGGGCCGACGCCGGGCTGACGGCCTGCTAGGAGCGGGCGACCCAGGCGACGAGGTCAGACGACGTGAGCAGTGCCCGCAGTCGGCCGTCGTCGCCGACCACGGGGACGGCCTCCACCGCGTGCCGAGCCATGGCCGTCGCTGCGTCGTACATCGACATGTCGGTGCTCACGGTGCCCGGGCGGCTCATGACGTCGCCCACCTTGCGTCCGGACAGGTGGGCCTCGGTCAGGGGCAGGTCGGTGAGGATGACGCGATCGCTCAGCACTCCCGTCACGGTGCCGGCGTCGCCGATCACCGCGAGGTGGCGCAGGCCCGAGACGAACATCAACTGCCAGGCCTCCCACAGGGACTCGGCCGCCTCCACGGTGACGGCGGGGCTGCACCGGACCTGGCCGATGAGGGTGGTCCGGGGCTCGGCGTGGGGAGCCGTCATGCGCGCTCCCGCACGACGGCGACGGGGACGTCGGCCTTGTGCAGGACGCTCTGCCCGACCGACCCCAGCAGCGTGCCGGCGAACTCCCCGCGGCCCCGCGATCCGACCACGATGAGGGCGGCGTCCTTCGACTCGTCGAGCAGGACGCGGGCGGTGACGCCCTTGACGACCTTCTCCTCGACGGCGACATCGGGGTAGCGCTCCTGGAAACCCGCCAGTGCCTCGGCGGGCACGCGCACCTCGGCCTCGAGCAGGTCGTCGACGCTGAGCGGCGGCGGCCCCGTGGGGGCGGCGAGGAGGTCGTACGACGGCACCTCCCACGCGTGCACCGCCCGCAGCGACCAGCCATGACGACTCGCCATGTCGAAGGCGAACTCCACGGCGGCCTGCGACATCGAGGTGCCGTCGACACCGACGACGACGGTGCGCGCGTCGGCGGACGGAGCCTTGCGGATGACAATGGCGGGGCACGCCGCATGCGTGGCGACCTGCACGCCGACGGAGCCGAGCAGCAGGCCGCGGAACCCCCCGAGCCCACGCGATCCGACCACGACCATCTCGGCGTCCTCGCTCGCCTCGACGAGCGCCGAGGCCGGTCCGCCCATGAGCACGCGCGTCTGGACGGTGAGGCCGGGATGCGCAGCGCGCACCTCGTCGGCCGCGGCATCGAGGTCGGCCTCGACGCGCTCGGTGAGGCCCTCCATCGCATCGGGAGAGAGGTAGGCACCGAGGGTGAAACTCGATCCGCCCGCGGGCGGCGCGAAGGCATTCACCATGAGCAGCGGCACCTCGCGCAGCACGGCCTCGCGCGCGGCCCATTCGGCTGCGGCCTTGGCGTGGTCGGATCCGTCGAATCCCACGACGATGTGCATGTCAGCCACCTTCCTAGGGTCCCCCGGGCCTCCCGCCCGGATGAGGGGGAGCAGGTCCCGAGGCGCGGGACCAAGGTCCTGACTCATCCCCCTGCGGGCTCCCTACTCCCTTAGGGTGGCAGCGTGACTGAGCCTCTGTCCCCGGAAGACGCGAGCCGGTTCGCCGCCAACGCCGAGGCCATCGTCGACAACGTCGCCTCCTTCATCCAGGGCAAGCGGGAGGTCATCACCCTCGCTGTCACCTGCCTGCTCGCCGAGGGACACCTCCTGCTCGAGGACGTCCCGGGGGTCGGCAAGACCTCGCTCGCCCGCAGCCTCGCGGCCACCCTCGGCATGTCCTGGCACCGCATCCAGTTCACCCCGGACCTGCTGCCCAGTGACGTGACGGGAGTGTCGATCTTCCACCAGGGCACCGGCACCTTCGAATTCCATCCCGGCCCGGTCTTCGCCCACATCGTGCTCGCCGACGAGATCAACCGCGCGTCTCCGCGCACCCAGTCGGCCCTGCTCGAGGTCATGGAGGAGCGCACCGTCACTGTCGACGGGGTCACCCACGTCGTGCCCCAGCCCTTCCTCGTCATGGCGACGCAGAACCCCATCGAGATGGACGGCACCTTCCCGCTGCCCGAGGCCCAGCTCGACCGCTTCCTCATGTCGGTGTCGATCGGATACCCCGACCTCGAGGCGGAGGTGCGCGTGCTCGCCAACAGCCATCGCGGCCTCAGGGTCGACGAGCTGCAGGCCGTGGGAGACGCCGATGCGATCCGGCGCATGATCGCGATGGCGCGCTCGGTGCATGTCGAGCAGTCGGTCATGGAGTACGTCGTGCGGCTGACCTCGGCCACGCGCACCGCGCCCGGCGTGCGCCTCGGCTCCAGCCCCCGCGGCAGCGTCGGACTGCTGCGCGCGGCCCAGGCCTCCGCCGCCATGGCGGGCCGCCCCTATGTCACGCCCACCGACGTGCAGCGCCTGGCGGTGCCGGTGCTCGCCCACCGCATCGTGCTCCACGACGTGGAGGCCGACTCTGCGGCCCGCACGCGCGCGATCGAGCAGGTCGTCGCCGGGGTGCCGGCGGGGTGAGGCGCCGGCCCACCGCGCGCGGCCTCGGTGTCCTCGCGGGCGTCGTCGTCCTCGTGGTGCTGGCCTTCGCGCTCGGCTTCCCCGAGCTGCTCGGCCTGGCGGCCGGCGGGGTCGTGCTCCTGCTCGTCTCCTTCTTCCTTGTCTCCGGCGGGGGACCCGTCGGGCTGTCCTGCTCGACACCGCCGCGCGTGGAGCGCCTGGCCGACATCGCGGTGAGCGTCGACATCGATGCCCAGCGCGCCCATCGTCGCGGCCTGCGCCTGCGCTCGGGGCAGGTGTGCACGCCGGTCGTGTGGGTCGACGGCCGTGCGCACGCGGACGTGCCCATCCCCACGCGCCGACGTGGCCCGGTGAGCCTCGGTCCGTGGATCGCCGAGCGCGTCGACCCGTGGGGCCTCTTCCAGCGCACGGTGGGCGAGGCCGCCGGCGTCGACCTGCTCGTGGTGCCCCGGGTGCGGCCGGTCTCGCTGTCCGCCCTGCCGAGCGCCCTCGCGGAGTTCGGCGGCTCATCGGAGATGGGCACGACGACGTTCGCGACCCTGCGCGAGTACGTCATCGGCGACGAGCTGCGCCACGTGCACTGGAAGTCCTCGGCCAAGACCGGGACGCTCATGATGCGGCAGTACGTCGACATCACCAGGCCGCGACTGACCCTCGTGCTCGTCGTGGAGGACCGCGCGTACACGAGCATGGACGAATTCGAGAACGCCGTGGACTTCATGGCCTCGCTCGCGACGGTCGCGGGATCCTCTGGCCTCGATGTGGAGGTGTGCACGACGTCGGGGGAGCGCGCCGCGCACGGCCATGGACGCTCGACGGCGGCGCTCGACATGCTTGCGCTCGTGCAGCGCGGATCCTCCGGCGTGGACACGCGGCTGCTGCGCGCGAACCGCGGCACGACGATCGTCGTGCGCGGGCACGATGCGATCGGCTGGTGGGATCGCATCCCGGCGATGGCGGTGCTGCGCCCATGAGCGTCGCCACGAGGCCGGCATCCGGCCAGCGCTGGGGGGTGGCGGTCGTCGCCGCCCTCGCGCCCCTCCTCGTGGCCCTCGCCATGCCTCTCGTCATCGAGGGCAGCCTCAGCGGCTTCATCTACGCCCCGCTCGTGCTCATGGTCCTCGTCATCACCACGGCATTCGGCCCGTGGATCGGCCTGTGCGCAGTCGCGTTCGGGATGGGCATCGGGATCGCGGTGGGACCGGGCGGCTATGCGCCCTCGTCGCTCGCCCTATCCGCCGGGCTCGCCGGGGTCATGCTCGGCGGCACATGGCTGGGGCAGGTCCTCGCGCGCGGGAGCCGCCCCGCCACCGCCGTCCTACCGAGCCTCGCCCTCGTCATCGGCGTCCTCGGGACGGGAGTGTCGGGGTCGCTCGAGGCCGGCGTGCTCGCGGCCTGCACGGCGCTGTCGATCGCCCTGCTCTTCGTCCTCATCGGCCCGTGGAACGGTCCCGAGGCCGTGCGACCGGCGCGCTGGGCCGAGGTGCTCGTCGTCGCGACCATCATCGTCGCCTCCCTGGCGACCTACGGCGTCTCCGTGGGATCCGACGCGCTCGTCGGCAGCGCGCGCACGGTCGAGCTCTTCAGCCGCGAGGCAAGCCAGTCGCGCACCGAGGGCAACGTGCCGGATCCCTTCCTCGTGGCCGCGCGCTGGCAGCTCGACCCCGCGGAGGCCGGCCGTCCGCTCTTCTCGCTGGCCACCGGTCCCGATGCCCCGCAGAACCGGCCCACCTGGGCGACGTTCTCGACGTACAACTCCATTGCGTGGATCGAGCCGCCGACGTACGGCGTCTCGGGCGATGCCGTGCCCGCCGCGGAGGTCGGTGCTCCGGACCGCGCGTACGACGCCGGCACGCGCGTGACCGTCGCCGTCGGGCTGCCAGGCCAGTGGGTCCCGGTGCCGCAGCGCGTCGATCAGGTGCTGTCGTCGGTGGCGACGCGTGTCGACCCGGTGAGCGGGATCGTCGCGGCGGTGTCGTCGCCGGTGGACCAGGCCTTCGACGTGCGCTACTCACTCCCGGTCGCCGCACCCGATGCCGTGCGCGATGCGGGCCCCGCGCTGAGCGCCGGACTCGACCCGGCCATCGCGATCCCGGGCCCGCTCGGTGGGCCGATGGCGACCCTCGCTCAGGAGGTGGCCGACGAGGCGGGCGACAGCACGTGGGACCGACTCGTGCTGCTCTCGCAGCGCCTGCGCGAGGGGAGGTACGCCGCCGCGCCCGCCCAGGCGCTCGCCGCGGGACCGCCGGACCGCTCCTATGCCGGCCTCGACCGCGTGCTGTCGGAGGGCGTCGGCTTCCAGGAGCAGTTCGCCGCCATCTGGTCGATCATCGCCCGCTCGTGGGGAGTGCCGACGCGGCTGGCCATCGGCTTCCCCGTGGACGACGCGACGACCGACGGCGTGCGCACGGTCATGACGAACGATGTGAGCGTCTGGGCCGAGGCGCGCCTGGACGGCCTCGGCTGGGTGGCCTTCCAGCCGTCCCCGCAGGATCGCGAGGCCGGCCGCCCGGCCGTCGTGAAGCCGCTGACGCCGGACCAGGTGCCGACGCAGCCGAAGCCGACCCCGTCGCCGAGCGGCAGCACGAGCCCGTCTGGCGGCGGGAGTGACGGTGCCCAGTCCGATGCAAGCCCGGTGGCGACCGTCGCCCGGTCGATCCCGTGGACCCTCGTGATCCCGGCACTGCTCCTGCTCTTCGGCATCGGCTGGCTCGCGTACGTCGCCCTGCGGCGGCGGCGCGTCCGCGATCGACTGCGCCAGGGGAGTGGGCGCGAACAGGTGCTCGGCGCGTGGACGTGGGCGCGCCTCCTGCTCGCCGAAGCCTGGATCCCGCTGGCGCGCTCGTACGCGCCTGCGGCCGACGCCGATCCTCCGCAGGACCTGCCCGACGACGTCGCGCGCAGTGTCGTGGCCCTTGCCCGGCTCGCCGGCCCGGCGCTCTACGGTGCCGAGAAGCCCGATGCGGAGGCCGTGGCCGAGGCATGGCGGGGTGCCGAGGCCGTGGGCCGGTCCGTGCGGGGTGCCACGGGCTGGCGCATCACGGCCCGTCGCCTCCTCGTGCCCCTAGCAGGGTTGCCCACTACGCACCAGGCCGCCTCGGGTCGTCGCGTAGTCTCGGCGCGTGACTGAGCCCGGACTCCACCACTTCGTTCCCCACTTCACGGTCGACGAGCGCGCGGCGGTCGGCCGCTATGCGCGCAAGCGCGTCCCCCGCAAGCGCCAAGGAGAGTGGGTGTCCAGCCCTGATCGGCCGGATCCCGTCGTTCTCCTGCAGGAGCAGGAGACCAGTCGGGTGCCGGGCCTGCTGCCCCTGCGCCACGAGCGCATGGGGGCCAGCGAGTTCGCCTTCTATCGCGGCACGGCGATCATCATGGCCTCGGATCTCGCCTCGCAGCCGAGCAGCGGGCTCATCGTCCAGCTGTGCGGGGACGCGCACCTGTCCAACTTCGGCCTCTTCGCCGCGCCGGACCGAGTGCCGGTCTTCGACCTCAACGACTTCGACGAGACCAATCCCGGTCCCTTCGAGTGGGACCTCAAGCGGCTTACCGCGTCGTTCGTGCTCGCGGCACGCGATCGCGGCTTCGATGATGCGATCGGGCGCTCCGCCGCCTTCCAGGCGGCCGCGCAGTACCGGCTGTCGATGGCCCAGTTCGCGGGCATGTCCGAGCTCGACATCTGGTACGACCGCGTCGACCCGTCCACCATCGAGAAGTGGGCCTCCGTCAACGCGAAGAATGCCTCCACCAAGGCGGTCCAGAAGGGCTTCGAGAAGGCCCAGGCCCGCACGATGTGGACCGCGGTGAGCAAGCTGACCGCGAGCGTCGACGGGCACCGTCGCTTCCTCGACGATCCGCCGGTCCTGGTCCGCGTCCCCGACGACTCCCCGCCGCGGGACCTCATGCTCGGGGCCATGGACAGCTACTTCGACACGCTCGCACCGGACCGACGCGCCCTGCTCGAGCGCTACCAGATCGTCGACTTCGGCCACAAGGTCGTGGGCGTCGGCAGCGTCGGGCTGCTGGCGTGGGTCATGCTCCTCGAGGGGCGTGACGAGAGCGACATCATCGTGCTCCAGGTGAAGCAGGCGCAGAAGTCGGTGCTGGAGCCTTACACCGGCGCGTCGGCGTACCCGCAGTCAGGGCAGCGCGTCGTGGAGGGCCAGCGCCTCATCCAGGCGGCGAGCGACTCCTTCCTCGGCTGGGTGACGGGCAAGCTCGGCCGCGAGTACTACGTGCGCCAGCTGCGCGACATGAAGTGGTCACCGGATCCCGCGACCTTCCAGCCGGACGACCTGGTCAACTACGCCAAGCTCTGCGGGCACGTGCTGGCGCGCGCCCACGCGCGCTCCGGGGATGCGATCGCGCTGGCCGCCTACATGGGCCAGTCCGCCTCGTTCGAGGACGCCATCGCCTCCTTCTCCATGGCGTACGCCGACCTGGTGAAGCAGGACTTCGCCGCCTTCAAGGAGGCCGTGGCCGACGGGCGACTCGCGGGCGGGTCGGCGAGCACCGAGCTCGAGAGGTACCTCGAGGCGATGCGCCGGGCTCCCGAGCTTCCCGTCAGCTGACGCGCGACCTCTAGGCTCGGCGCATGCGAACGGATGTCGTCGTCATCGGCGCCGGTGGCATGGGGTCGTCGGCCGCATGGCGGCTGGCACGGGCCGGGCGCCAGGTGGTGCTGCTCGAGAGGTTCGAGCGCGGCCATGCCTGGGGCTCCTCGCACGGGGCCACCCGCATTTTCCGCGTCTCCTATCGCGATCCGCTCTACTCGCGCCTTGCCGCAGCGGCCATCCCGATGTGGCGTGAGCTGGAGGCGGAGTCCGGCGAGGTCCTTCTCGAGCAGTCCGGGCAGCTCGACCACGGGTTGAGGGTGGCGGTCGATGAGATCCAGACGACGCTGGAGCGGGGCGGCTGGTCCTTCGACCGGATGAGCCCCGCGGAGGCGCACGAGCGCTGGCCGGGCATGGTGTTCGACACCGCGGTCATCTACTCAACGGATGGCGGGCGCGTCTTCGCCGATCGCACCGTCGAGGCGCAGACCCGGCTCGCCGAGGCAGCGGGGGCGGTGGTGCGCTTCTCCTCGCCCGCGCAGCGCATCGAGCCGCACGGCGACGGGGTGCGGGTGTGGACCGACAGCGAGTCCTGGGAGGCCGAGTCCGTCATCGTCTCGGCCGGCGCCTGGCTGCCGCAGGTGGACGGCCTCGCCGACTTCGGCATCACTCTGCCCCCGCTCTCGATCGACGAGCAGCAGCCCGTTCACTTCGCCATCCGCCCCGGATTTCACTTCCCGTCCTACGTGCACCACCGCGATGGCGGCGCCTCCGGCAGCGCGGTCTCCGCCGTTGTCTACGGGCTGGAGTCACCCGGCGAGGGCGTCAAGGTGGGCCTCGACGCGAGCTTCGCGGTGCCGGACCTCGCGGAGCGCACCCTGGACCCCATCCCGGAGCGGACCGCGGAGGCCGCGAGCTATGCCGAGGAGTGGCTGCCGGGCGCGGATACCTCCGTGGCAAGCGCAGTGTCCTGCCTCTTCACCGTGACCCGCGATGATCACTTCATCCTCGACCGTCGCGGGCCCGTCGTCATCTGCTCGCCCTGCTCGGGGCACGGCTTCAAGTTCGTCCCCATCATCGGGCAGATGGTCGCCGACCTCGCGATGGGCGGCGAGCAGGACACCGCCGCCTGGCGACTCCCGTCCTAGCTCCTCGGCCTAGCTCGGCGGCGTACCACCGGGGATGAGGTTGATGGCACGACTCAGGGTGACCACGATGGTGAGCACCGCGGTCGATGACTGCACCGTGAAGAGGATCTTCACGCGCTTGGACAGCGGCATGGTGTCGGTCGGGCTGAACGCGATGATGTTCGTGTAGGCGGTGAAGAGGTAGTCGAGGAGACCGGGGCGCCAGTCCTCCTGGCCCTCCATGCCTTGCTGGGGGAAGAGGAAGTCGGGGTGGGTCACCGTGCCCGTCGCCCGCGCGTAGGGTCCGCCGCCGTCGATCCACCAGTAGACCAGGCCAAAGCTCAGCACGTTGATGATGAGGACGCCGAAGCCCGCGAAGAGCAGCGGGCCGCCCTGCTCGGTGAAGCCGCCGAGGAGGCTCAGCAGCAGGAGGATGGCATTCATCACGCTCGCGAGGACGAGCAGGATGAGGAACGCCGTCATCGTCCACGACACCAGCCGCTGGTGCTTGCCGGCGAGGAACATGAGGCTGCCGACGATGGGGATCCCGATGAGCTCGATGAAGGGCACCAGCCAGGTCGGGCCGACCGTGACGACGTCCGGCAGGGCCAGCTGGATGGACACGATGATGATGACGACGAGCACCACCCACAGGGATGCCCGGCCGAGGGCTCGCCGCACATCGGGCGGGTAGACAGTGGTGTGCGGCTTGTCGCTCGCGCCTGCGGTCACGGAGTGAATCTAGCGGCGGCATCGCCTTGCCGTCGCAGATCCGGGCAGTCCGGTGGACACCCGGACCGGCGTTCCGCCACGATGGCGACCGTGAAGCGCGTGGGGCTCGTGGTCGTAGGCCTGCTGGCGGCCGCCCTCCTCGTCGCGTGCTCATCGGATCCCGTCGCCGACATGACGTCGCCGACGCCCACGGTGACGACGCCGACACCCACGCCGACCCCGGAGATCATCGTGTGGGCGGGTGAGGTGTGCGTGGCCCGAGACGCGCTGCTCGCGAGCGTGGTCGACATGGCGACGTCGCTCACCTACGACCCGCAGGACCCCGCGTCGGTCGGCGAGCAGTTCCAGCGGCAGATTCCCGGGCAGCTCGACGGAGTCGAGGCCGCCGCCCGGGACCTTGGGACTGCCCTCGGCGGCGTACCGCTGGACTACGTCGAGGCTGCTGCCTCGATCACCGCCCTGCAGGCGGATCTCGACCGGCTCAGCGCGAGCAAGGACACCGCGCTCGGACACGTGAGCGCAGCGCAGGGCGCCGGCGACCCTGTGTCGGCGGGGGTCGAGTGGCTGCAGGCGGCGATCGCCGCCAAGGAGACCTACGACGCGGGCATGGTGGTGAAGGACTCCCTGGGCGCGGTCGTGGGCTCCGCCGACGGGGACGTGGGCGATGCCTTCGCCACCGCGCCCGAGTGCCGCTAGGCAGATACCCGCCTGCCACGGCGTGCTCGCCACCACCGCCTAGCATGAGGCCGTGCCTCTCACCCTGGTCGTGGATGACGGTCCGGTGCGCATCGTCACCATGGCCCACTCCGAGCGACGCAATGCGCTGAGTCACGCGCTCGCCGACGAGCTGGCCGCGGCTATCGAGGGGGCGGGCGCCCGACAGGGGCGGCTTCGCCGACCCGCCGGGCCATGCCGGGCGCTCATCCTGCGCGCAGAGCCGGGGTCCACCACCTGGTCGGCCGGCCATGACATCGACGACCTGCCGACGGACGGCCAGGACCCGCTCGCGTGGACCTCGCCGGTTGAGCACCTGGTGCGCGCGGTCCGCGCCGCCCCCTTCCCTGTCATCGCCGCTGTCGAGGGCGGGGCCTGGGGAGCCGCCTGCAATCTCGCCTTCGCCTGCGACCTCATCGTCGCCACCCGCTCGGCCACCTTCGCCATCACGCCGGCGCGGCTGGGCGTGCCCTACCACTCCGACGGCGTCTCGCAGTTCCTCGGCGCGGTGCCGCTCAACGTGGCCAAGGAGATGTTCTTCACCGCCCAGCAGGTCCCGGCCGACTCGCCTCACCTCTCGGGCACCGTCAACATCCTCGTGGAGGACACCGAGGCGCTCGATGACGAGGCGCGCGCGCTGGCCGCGCGCATCGCGAGCCTGGCGCCCCTGTCCATCCGGGCCATCAAGGCGGAAATCAACGCCCTCACCGACGCCCGACTGCTTGACAGCGGCTCCTTCGAGCGGCTCACCTCGCTGCGGCGTGCGGCCTGGACCAGCCGCGACTACGCCGAGGGTCTCGCGGCCTTCCGCGAGCGGCGCACACCGGAATTCCTGGGGGAGTAGTGGGCAGTCCCGACACCGCTCCCGTGCAGTTCGCGGCCTCAACCAGGGGGCTGTATCCCGTTATCGTCGGGGTCTTCGTCGGCCTGCTGCTCATCTCCAATGTCGGCGCGGTCAAGCTCATCGCCTTCGGGCCCATCATCACCGACGGTGGCGCCTTCCTCTTCCCGCTGGTCTACATCGTCGGCGACGTCCTGAGCGAGGTCTACGGATTTGCCGCCGCCCGCCGGGCCATCCTCGTGGGATTTGCGATGTCGATCCTGGCCGCGGTCACCTTCTGGATCGTGCAGATATCTCCCGGGGCCGATGCCTGGGGCAACCAGGAGGCCTTCGAGTCGATCCTCGGCTTCGTGCCGCGGATCGTCCTGGCGAGTATCTGCGGCTACCTCGTGGGACAGCTCCTCAACGCGTGGGTGCTCGTGAAGATCAAGGAGCGCACGCACGAGAAGGCGCTCTGGCTGCGCCTCATCGGCTCGACGGCCGTCGGCGAGCTCGCCGACACGGTGGTGTTCTGCACGATCGCCTTCTTCGGCGTCATCACCGGCACCGACTTCCTCGTGTACGTCGCCGTGGGCTATGTCTACAAGACGCTGCTCGAAGTCGTCCTTCTCCCGATCACGTACCCGGTGATCAGGTTCGTCAAGGACCGTGAGCCGACCTACGCCTTGAGCGCGGAGGCGTAGTAGCGCCCGAGGTAGTCCACCCGGAAGGCGTCGAAGTCGCCGGAGTCGATCGCATCGCGCATCCGATCCACCAGTCGCACGACAAAGCGGATGTTGTGGATGGTGGTGAGCGTCGAGGCGATCATCTCCTTGGCCTTGAACGCGTGATGCAGGTAGGCGCGCGTGTAATGGCGACACGTGTAGCAGTCGCAGTCCTCCGAGATAGGCACGAAGGCGCGGCGATTGGCGCTCGTGGAGAGGTTGAAGCGCCCGTCCGCGGTGTAGGCCGCGCAGTTGCGCGCCTCGCGCGACGGCGACACGCAGTCGAAGGTGTCGGCTCCGGCCGCGACCCCGGCGAAGAGATCGCCGGGCTCGCCGATGCCGAGGAGATGGCGCGGTCGGTCGTCGGGGAGCTCGTCGGTCACCCAGCGGACGATCGTCTCGAGCTCGCTCTTCTGCAGGGCGCCCCCGATGCCGTAGCCGTCGAAGTCGAGTGCCGCGAGCCCCGCGGCGGCCGACCGGCGTAGATCCTCGTACTGCGCGCCCTGCACCACGCCGTACAGCGCCTGGTAGGGCCGATGACGGCGCTCCTCGGTGAGTCGCGCGTGCTCGGCGAGGCAGCGCAGCGCCCAGGCATGCGTACGCTCCAGGGAGCGCTCCTGGTAGTCGCGCGTATTGAGCAGGGTCGTGCACTCGTCGAAGGCGAAGATGATATCGGCGCCAAGCCGATGCTGGACCTGCATCGAGACCTCGGGTGTGAAGCGATGCGTCGAACCGTCCAGGTGGGAGCGGAAGGTGACCCCGTCATCGTCGACGAGGGCGAGTCGGTCCTTGCCCTCGGCGATCACGTCATCGTCCTGGCGGCCCTCGACGTCCATGGCGAGCACCTTCTTGAAGCCGGCACCGAGCGACAGCACCTGGAAGCCGCCGCTGTCAGTGAACGTCGGGCCACTCCAGTGCATGAACTCCGAGAGGCCGCCGGCCTCGTCGACGAGGTCGGAGCCGGGCTGCAGGTGCAGGTGATAGGCATTCGCGAGGATTGCCTGGGCGCCGAGCTCTCTCACCGATTCCGGCAGGAGGGCCTTGACGGTGGCCTTGGTGCCCACGGGCACGAAGGCAGGGGTCCGGATATCCCCATGGGGGGTGGTGATCACGCCGCTGCGCGCACTCCCGGCAGCGCGGGACCCCACGCGGAAGGAGAATCCGGCACCGGGCACCCCGCCATCCCATCACAGGCGGGGGGCGGGCCTCAGCGCGTGTACTCGATCGTGAAGTAGTGGTAGGCGACTGCGGGGATGATGATGCGCTCCTTGTAGACGCCAAGGGCCCAGCGGCCTGACTCGGTGTAGGGGTTGAAGTGAAGCTTGGCGGTCTTGCATCCCTGGGTGTAGGTGCGGTCCTCGGTGTAGTAGTTGCCGTTCTCGCGGAATTGCAATTTGAGCAGCACGCCCGATGCGCAGGAGTCGTTGCTGATCACCAGGTAGGGCAGGTTCACGGCGCTGCCGTAGACGGCACGGGAGAAGGCCCGCCGGTGCGCCGTCCCGCCGTCGCTCCACCGCCATGACCAGTTGACCGCTGGAGCTGCGGATGCCTGCGCTGGGATCTGCGGCGCGGCCTGCGCCGCGGCGGGGATGCCGACGAGGGACAGGGTGATCCCTACTGCGGCGAGAGCCGCCACGAGGACGCGTGACCTGGACATGTGGCCTCCTTCTTCGGTTGCCTCGACGCTAGGCCGACGGTGGACTGCCTCGGCCGGGTCGCCCGGTCATCGCCCGGTCAGGGCTAGGGTCATCCGCGTGATCGAGGTCATCCAGGGCGTGGAGTTCGAGCATCGCGACATCCTCACGAATTGCGTGCGGCTGCACTGCGCCCTCGCGGGACCCGAGGACGGACCCCTCGTCCTCGCTCTTCACGGCTTCCCCGAGTTCTGGCGCGGTATGTCCGGGGTGGCCGTGGCCCTCGCGCGGGCGGGATTCCGCGTCGTCGTGCCGGATCAGCGTGGCTACGGGCTCAGCGAGAAGCCGGACGGTATCGACGCGTATCGCATCGAGGAGCTATCCGCCGATGCACTTGGGCTCATCTCCGCGCTCGGCCGCGAGACTGCGGACGTGGTGGGGCATGACTGGGGGGCCGGTGTCGCGTGGTGGATGGCCCTGACATCGCCCGAGACGATTCGGCGACTCGTCGTCATCAATGTGCCGCACCCCAGTGTCTTCGCGAAGGAAGTGCGCACGAATCGGCGCCAGACGCGTAAGAGCTGGTACATCTTCGCGATCCAGGCTCCCTGGGCCCCGGAGCGGGTGGCCTTCTCGCGCCGGACCCGCGCCAGGTTCGCGCGCATGATCGCGCGCACGGCCAATCCGGGATCCTTCGACGAGACCTATCTCGCCCAGATGCAGGAGGCATGGGCCCAGCCGGGAGCCGCCTCGGGAATGCTCAACTGGTACCGAGCGTCGTTGCGGCGCCGTCCGGAAAGGCTCGCGGACAAGCGGGTGCACGTGCCGACACTCATCCTGTGGGGCCGCAAGGACGTGGCCCTGAGCGACACCATGGTCGAGCCGAGTGCCGCGCTCTGCGACGACGTGCGCGTGGAGTACTTCGACGACGCGACGCACTGGCTCCTGCACGACGAGCCCGCGCGTGCAGAAGCGCTTGTCCTGGGCTTCCTGTCGGAGTAGTGGCGCGACGCGCACTGGCGCACGATTGCCTTGATACGGTCCGCGCATGTCGATGCGCACGGTGGGCCAGCACGTCCTTGCCGATGTGAGTGGCTCCACGAGCCTGCTCCTGAATGACCCTTCAGGACTGGAGGCGCTGCTGATCGATGCGTCGGAGGGTGCCGGCGCGACGGTCCTCCAAGCGCATTCGCACGCCTTTGAGCCGCATGGCGCTACCGCGGTTGTCGTCCTGGCCGAGTCGCATGTCTCCATCCACACGTGGCCGGAGTGGGGCGGCGCCACCATCGATGCCTACACCTGCGGAAGCGCCGATCCTGAGCGGCTCGTGGACCGCATCATCGAGGGTCTGGCTCCCGTGACAGTGCGTCGAGCGACCGTCCCGCGCACGGTGCCCGGCGGTCCCGACGATCCCGCCTTCCGCTTCGCCGAGTTCATCACCCCGGCTGATCGATACGAGCATGACATTGCCGAAGTTCTCGTGGAGGGACGTACCCCGTACCAGGACTACCTGATCGGGCGCAGCGAGGTCTGGGGACGCATGCTCGTCCTGGATGGGGTGGTGCAGAGCACGGAAGCCGATGAGTTCATCTATCACGAGGGCATCGTGCACCCCGCCCTCTATGCCGCGGCGGCCTCGCAGGAGGTGCGCGATGTGCTCATCCTCGGAGGCGGCGAGGGGGCCTGCCTTCGGGAGGCCCTGCGCTGGCCCACGGTGCGCAGCATCACCATGGTGGATATCGATGCCGAAGTCGTGGCGGCCTGCCGGGCCTACCTCCCCGAGCACCATCGGGGGAGCTTCGAGGATCCGCGGGTGACACTCATTCACGAGGACGCCGTGCAGTTCCTCGCGACCTGTCCCGACGACGCCTTCGACGCGGTCGTCTCCGACATGACAGATCCGGTCGAGGAGGGTCCGTCCACCTTCTGCTTCACGGTCGAGTACTTCCACCAGATCCAGCGGGTTCTCCGACCGCACGGAGCGCTTGCGGTCCAGGCGGGTCCATCCTCGCCGGTGGAAGTGGCCCTGCATGCCAAGGTCATCCGCACCATGTCGGCGGTCTTCCCGCACGTCATTCCGTACGCCGTCGATGCGCCGTGCTACGGCCGCGACCTCGGCTTCGTGATCGCGAGCGAGACCGACATCCGAAAGCGACTGTCGGTGGATCACCTCGCGGAGTGCGACGCCGACCTGCGGGGCGATCACCGGTGGCTCACCCCGGAACTGCTCCTCGGGAAACTGAGCGTCCCGCCCTACGTGCGGGCCGCCATTGACGCGCGCTCCGACGTGTATCGCGACGCGGAGCCCCCAGCGACCGTGGGCTCCGCGGGCTGGGAGGCCTGACTCCCCACCCTTTCTCCTCGTCCTAGTTCCCCGAGTGGTGGGAAGTGGGAAGAGAAACCAACCATTCGCGGAACTAAGACGCAGGGGGGCGGGCTGCCAGGTCCTCGAGGTAGTCCAGGACGACGGGGTCGACGGCCCCGGGGACCAGGCGCTCCTCCAGGTTCTCGGTGCCGGCGGCGCGATCCAGGGCCCGCTCGAGGTCCGGATCGTCGTACCCCAGGGAGTCCAGGGCGGCCCGCAGCCGCGACGCGGTGTCGCCTTCGAGGGGGAGCGTCGTCTCGGGCTTGCCGAAGAGCAGGGCATGGATGGACATGAGACGCCCGAGCTCGACCACCGGATCGGCATGGTCGTCGACGCGCAGGTCCAGGGCGATGTCACTGCCCCCGCCGTAGCCCGCCTCGACCCCGCCGACGAGGAGTGCGGCGCTCTGGCGGCCGCGGGCGTCACCCCCGGCCCTGTCGCCGGCGAGGAGGGCTGCGTGCAGCCGCAGCTCCAAGGGGGAGTGCACGTCCGTGGACAGGAAGGCCTGCTCCATCTGCGCCACGACGTGGGGGCCGACGAGGATGTTGCCCTGAATGGCGTAGCCCGGACCGGTGACGCCGCCCGCCCAGTCGAGGCACTCGGCACCGGTGTAGGTGGCGGCACGACCGGTGCCATCGACGATCCCGGCCTGCCGATGGTCGCGGCCATCGTCACCGGCGACGACGGCGTCCAGGGCGGCCTGGGCGTCCCGGCCGTCGGCCAGAAGCTCGAAGCCGGCGGGGATGTAGCGCATGTTGGCGAGGGCCTGGGTCGCGATGGCGCCGAGCGGGGCTCGCACGGCGGGGACGACGGCTCCCGCGGCGAGGAACTTGCTGGCGACCGCGACACCCCAGCGGGTGCCGTCGGCGCTGCGGGCGACGATGGAGAAGGTCATGGCCCGCAGGCTAGACCAGGATCAGGTGTGGCTGTGCTGGATGGCGTCGCGAACCTGGTCGCGCAAGGCGATGAACTCGGGAAGCGAGCGCAGCTCCGACACCGGCAGGGGCTGGCCCTCCTGCGAGATGGTGGAGTCGATGTCGAGCACGATCTTGCCGGGGCGCGGGCTCATGACGAGCACGCGCGAGCCGAGGAAGACGGCCTCCTCAACGCTGTGCGTGATGAAGAGAATGGTCTTGCCCGTCTCGCGCCAGATGGTGAGGAGCTCCTCCTGCAGCCGCTCGCGAGTGAGGGCGTCAAGCGCGCCGAACGGCTCGTCCATGAGTACGAACTCCGGGTCGCTCGCCAGCACGCGGGCGATCTGGCAGCGCTGCTGCATGCCGCCGGACAGCTCGTAGGGGCGTCGCTTGTCGAAGTCCGCGAGGCCCACCATGCTGAGATACTTGTCCGACTGCTCCTGGCGGGTCGCCTTCTTCACCCTCTGGTACTTCATCCCGAGTTCGACGTTGCCGCGCACGGTCATCCAGGGGTAGAGGGTGGGTGCCTGGAAGACCATGCCGCGATCGGGACCGGGCCCCTTGATGGCCTTGCCCTCGATGGTGATCTTCCCCTCGGACGGGGTCATGAAGCCGGCGACGAGCCGGAGCAGCGTGGTCTTGCCGCACCCTGAGGGTCCGGCAAGACACACGAACTGCCCCGGCTCGATCACCAGATCGATACGCGACAAGGCCTGGACCTGGGCACCCTTGGTCCCGAAGAACTGACGAACGCCCTCTATGGCCAGGCTCTTGTCGTGTCGCATGCTACTTAGCCGCCTCCGCTGCGAAGGCGTTGGTGACGCCTGCGGCGTACGCCTCCGGAGTGTTGACGGCGTCGATCGCACCCTGGGTCAGGAGGAACTTCGCGGTGTCCTCGAAGTCCTTCGCCAGCTTGCCACCCAGCCAGTCAGGCGATGCCTGCTCCGACGCGGTGAGGTACTTGTAGCCGGCGAACATCTTCTCCACGTCGGCCGGCGGCACGCCGAGCTCGGCCGAGATGCTGGTGGCCGCGGCGGTCGGGTCGTTGAGGATGAGGTTGACGGCGTAGTTCTGCGCCTTGGCCCACATGTTCATGAAGGGCACGTTGGCATCCGTGAACGCCTTGACACCGTTGGCCAGGTCGTAGGTCGGCTTGCCGGCAGCGGCGGTGTCCGCGGCTGAGCCGAGAACCACGCCACCCTGCTTGACGAGCTCGCTCAGCGTGGGATCCCAGACGAAGACACCGGCGAGATCCGGCCATGCGGCCACCATCTTCTCGGGCTCGAGGTTGATGAGCTCCACGTCGGTGTCGCTGAGGCCGTTCTGCTCCAGCCAGTTCAGGAGCGAGTAGTGCGAGGTCGAGCTGAACGGGGTCGCGATCTTCTTGCCCTTGAGGTCGGCCGCCGACGTGATCTCAGGCTTGACGACGAGCGACTCGCCCTTGCCGATGACGTCGAAGATCCACGTATTGACGGTCGGCGGAAGGGTCGTGTTGAGGGGTGCCGACAGGGCCTTCACGGCGGGGTTGGACCCGGTGAGGCCGATGTCGACGGCGCCGGCGCCGTAGGCCTGGAGCACGTCGCCACCGGAGGCGAAGTTGGTCCAGGTGATGGTCGCCTTCGGCATGCAGTTCTCGAGGACCTTCTGGTCCTTGACGATCAGATCGCCGTTGGGGATGTTCTGGTACGCGATGCGCACCGTCGAGGTGATCGACTCGTCAGGCGCACCGAGAGGGCAGCTGGCAGCAGCCCCACCGGACGAGCTCGACGAATCGCCGCCTGATCCACCGCAGGCCGCGAGACCGACTGCGACGAGCGCAGCGGCACTCGCCGCGAGGATGCTCTTGGACAATCTCATCTTGGTGTTCCTCCTTGTGGTGTTTCCGTTGTTTGCCAGTGCCGGGTGGTGCGTGAAGCTAGGCCTTGCCTCGCCATGGGACGAGGACCTTTTCCAAGGCCTTGATGCCGCTGTCCAGGACGATCGCCGTGATGCCGATCACGATGATGCAGACGATGGTCAGCGGAGTCTGGAGCTCGGTGCCGGACAGGTACGCCAGTCCACCGATGCCGGGGATGCCGTTGTTGAGCTCGGCCGCGACGACGGTGGTCCAGGCGAAGCCCACCGCGACGCGGATGCCAGTGATGAGGTCGGGCGTGATCGCAGGAATCGTCACGCTGGTGATGACCTGGTGCCTCTTGGCCCCCAGGGTCTGGGCGGCATGGATCTGGTCCTCCCGGATCCCTCGCACGCCCGCGATCGTGGCGATGGTGATGGGCGGGAACGCCGCGAGGAAGAGCAGCCAGATCTTGGAGGTGTTGCCGATGCCGAACCAGACGATGAGGAGGCCGATGTAGCCCAGCGGGGGGAGGGAGCGCAGGAAGTTGATGTAGGGCTCGACCGCGGTATTGACCCACTTGAGGTTGGCCATCAGCAGTCCCAGGGGGATGCCGACGAGGATCGCGAAGAACAGGCCGATGCCGATGCGCTGCAGGGTGGCCAGCAGGTGCTGCCACAGGTAGTAGCCCTGCTCGCCCACCACCATCTTCGGGACCCCGGGGGCGATGGGGTGGATGGTGTTGGACTCGATGAAGGCCTGCCACACCGAGGGAATCGACGGCAGGTAGAGCGGCAGCATGATGGGCTTGTCGCCACGCCAGCCCCAGGGGATGGTGAGGAAGGCCCACAGTGCGAGGAAGGCCAGCAGGGCCAGCAGGCGCGTGACCCAGGGGCTCTTACCGAAGCGCACCCAGCGCGCGGGGGGCTCGGGCTGGATTCCTGCGATCGTGTCGGGGTCGTACCCCGCGGCCGTGGGGTCGATGGCCGTGCTGTCGATCGACATCTACTCGCCTCCCTGGGCCGCATCATTCAGGGCCCGGAGGGCCTGAACCGCGGTTATGGCGGAAATGTTGTAGACGTCCTGAGCGCTGCAGCCGCGCGACAGGTCATTCACGGGCGATGCGAGTCCCTGGAACAGGGGGCCGAAGGCCTCGGCGCCCGCAAGTCGCTCCGTCACCTTGTAGGCGATGTTGCCTGCGGCCAGGTTGGGGAAGATGAAGACGTTGGCACGACCGGCCACGGGGGATCCCGGCGCCTTCGTGGCCCCCACGTGAGGGACGAAGGCGGTGTCGAACTGCAGCTCTCCGTCGACGGCGAGGTCGGGACGCTGCCGGCGCACGAGATCGACGGCGTCGCGGACCACATCGAGGGACTCATGCTCGGCGCTGCCCTTGGTGCTGAACGACAGCAGGGCCACCACGGGTTCCTCGCCCGCAAGGGCGGCGAACGTGTCGGCGGTGTCGGCCGCGATGTCGGCGAGCTGCTCTGCGTCAGGCTCCGGGACGACAGCGCAGTCGCCGTAGGCGAGGGCCTGGCCGTCGGGCATCAGCATGAGGAAGGAGCTGCTGAGGGTGCTGCGCCCAGGCGCCATGCCCACGACCCGGATCGCGGCGCGCGCGACATCGGCGCTTGGCCGCGTGGCACCTGCCACGCAGCCGTGCGCACGGCCGGCGCGCACGGCGGCAACGCCCACCGTGACGGGGTCGACCGCGAGGGCCGCGCGCTCGTCGCCGGTGAGATCGCGCTTCGCCGCCTGCCGCTCGACCGCGTCGGCCAGGACCGCGCTCACCGCATCGCCCGGCTCGCGGGGGTCCAGGACATCGATGCCGTCGACCGCGATGCCCGCGCTCTCGGTCACGAGAACCGGGGTCACCCCCGAGTCCGCGAGACGGCGGGCGGCATCCCGGATGCGCGGGTCGTCGCCTTCGGCGAGGACGATGCGCAGGCCGGCGTCGGCCACCTGCAGGAGCCAGCGCTCCTGCAGGCGACTCGGTGCCATGGTCGCGTTCAGACGTAGTCCTTGTACTTGTCGAGGAGGCGCACGGGCTTGTTGAGGGCGTCACGGCGGAAGGGGTCGCCCAGCTCGCGCGTGCACATGATCTCGATGACCGTGGTCTTGCGATCGTTCATCTGCGCGTCGACGGCCTTGGTGAGCGCCGGGCCGACGTCCTCGAGGCGATCGACCGTGATGCCCTCGGCGCCCATGGACCGGGCGACGTCGGCGAAGCTCGGGTTGATGAGCTCGTCGGCGACGAATCGACGTGAGTAGAAGTCGACCTGGTTCTTCTTCTCCGCGCCCCACTGGCGGTTGTGGAAGACCACGGCGGTCACCGGGATGTCATGGCGCACCGCGGTGAGGATCTCCACCATGCTCATGGCCCAGGCGCCGTCGCCGGCGTACGCGATCGCAGGCCGATCCGGGGAGGACGCCTTGGCGCCGATCATGGTCGGCAGGGAGTAGCCGCAATTGCCCCAGCTCATGGGGGCGAAGAAGGAGCGCGGCTCCTCGAAGCGCAGGTAGGAGTTGGAGACGGCGCAGATGTTGCCGATATCCGTGGACACCATGGCGCGAGGCGGCATGGCCTTCTCGAGCTCGCGGAGCACCTGGCGCGGATGGAGCCAGTTGCCCTCCTCCTTCTCGGCCTCGGCGATCATGTCGAGGCTGAAGGGATCGGTCTCGTGGATCCAGGCGCTGAGCTCCTCCTCCCAGGCGTCCTTCTCGGCCTTGATCTCCGCTGCGCGCTCAGCCTTATTGGTGTCGCAGGCGAGAGTGCGGCCATCGAGGCGCTCGAGAAGTGCCTCCGCGGCCTGCTTGGCATCGCCGCAGATGCCGACGGTGACCTTCTTGACGAGGCCGATCTGCGAGGAGTCGGCATCGACCTGGATGATCTTGGCGTTCTTGGGCCAGTAGTCCATGCCGTGCTGCGGCAGTGTGCCGAAGGGTCCGAGCCGGGTGCCGAGGGCCAGCACGACGTCGGCCTTGGAGATCAGCTTCATGGCGGCCTTGGAGCCCTGGTAGCCGAGTGGCCCGGTCCACAGCGGATGGCTTGCCGGGAACGAGTCGTTGTGCAGGTAGGAGTTGACCACCGGGGCTCCGAGACGCTCGGCGAGGGCCTTGCACTGGTCGACGCCGTTCGCCATGACCACGCCACCGCCCGAGACGATGACGGGGAACTTCGCCTCGGCCAGCATCTCGGCGGCCTGGTCGAGGGCGTGGGTGCCGCCGGGGCCGCGCTCGATCGGCAGGGGTGTGGCGATCTCGCACTCGATCTCGCCGTAGAAGTAGTCGCGGGGGATGTTGAGCTGCGTGGGGCCGATGTCGCGCATGGCGCGGTCGAAGGTGCGCGCGGTGATCTCCGCCATGCGCTTGGGGTTGTTGACGTGGCCCTGGTACTTCACGAACTCCTGGAACATCGGCAGCTGCTGTGCCTCCTGGAAGCCGCCTAGGCCCTGGCCCATGGTGCCCGTCTCGGGGGTGATGATCACGACCGGCGTGTGCGCCCAGAAGGCCGCTGCGATGGCGGTCACGCTATTGCTGATGCCGGGGCCGTTCTGGCCGATGCACACGCCGTAGCGCCCGCTCGCGCGCGCGTAGCCGTCGGCCATGTGCGCGGAGCCCTGCTCGTGGACGACCGGGATGAGCCGGATGCCGGCAGGCGCGAAGATGTCCATGGCGTCCATGAAGGCCGACCCCATGATCCCGAAGATGTCGGTGACGCCGAAGGACACGAGGGTCTCGACGAAGGCCTCGGACGGGGTCATCTTCTGAACGCCCTGCACCACGGACCTGGTGGCCGCCATGTGATCTCCTATTCCCTATATTTTCAGTCGACTATACGTTTATTGGACCGTGCCCTTGCGGGGGGCCCTCATGTGACGTGAGCCACAACGTAGTGATCGGGGCGCGATAGGGTCAACGGATTCACTCGAAGATCGAGATGTTAAGGTCCGAAAAATGGAACACTCTCGCACCTGAGGAGGGCCCATGGCGGAGTCGTGGGGGGATGGCAGCGGACGCATCACCGGATCGAGCCCGGTCCTGCGGATGTTCTCCTTGCTCGAACTCATCGCGAGCAAGGACAACTTCGTCTCCTTGCAGATGCTGGCACGCGAGACGGGCCTGCCGAAGCCGACCCTGCACCGGATGCTCACTAACTTCGTCGCCGAGGGGCTCCTCGTCCGGCAGACGGATAAGCGCCTCTACGGCACCGGCCCGCGACTGCGCGCCTTCGCCGAGACGCTGCTCATGAACGCTACCCAGAACGGCGCGCGTCACACGGTCCTGCGCGCCCTCGTGCAGGAGCTGGGCGAGACCTGCAACATCACGACGCTGTCGGGCGGCGAGGTGCTCTACCTCGACCGCGTGGAGACCTCCGAGCCGCTGCGCTTCCATCTCGGGCCCGGCTCGCGCGTGCCGATCCACTGCTCAGCCAGCGGCAAGCTGCTCGCCAGCCAGCTGCCGGAGTCGACGCGGCAGGTGCTTCTCGGCCATGCGGAGCTCGAGCGCTTCACCGACCAGACCATCACCGACCTGGACGCTCTCGAGGCCGAGATCACGGAGTCCCGTGCGCGCGGGTACGCCGTCGACGCGGAGGAGTTCATTCAGGGGCTGGTGTGCTTCGCGGTCCTGGTCCCGGGCTCGCGCGGCCGCTCGAGCCAGTGCATCGCTGTCCAGGGCCCCTCGGTGCGACTGTCACTCGCGGACGCGGACCGGGTGCTGCCCGCTCTGCGCCGCGCTGCCCAGGCGCTGAGCGACATCGAGGCCGAGAGCCGCGAGGCGTCCTACGGAAAGAAGGCCTCGGCATGACGCCCCTGGACGCCGCGGCAACCCAGCCCGACAGGGACGGCTCTGCCGTCCCGCCGGGCCAGCCCGACACGACAGTGTCGGCACGCGTCTTCGGCATCGACTTGGACATCGACATCCCTGCCTTTAGCTGGCGCGACGAGCACGTGCCCGAGATCGACGAGGCCTACCGTTTCAACCCCGATGTCACCATGGCGATCCTCGCCGGCTTCCAGCGCAATCGCCGCGTACTCGTGCAGGGGTTGCACGGCACCGGCAAGTCGACCCACATCGAGCAGGTGGCCGCCCGGCTCAACTGGCCCTGCGTGCGCGTCAACCTCGATGGCCAGATCAGCCGCTTCGACTTCATCGGCAAGGACGCGGTGGTGGTGCGCGACGGCCAGCAGGTCACGGAGTTCGCCGAGGGCATTCTCCCGTGGTCTCTGCAGCGCCCCGTCGCCCTCATCCTCGATGAGTACGACGCGGGGCGCCCCGACGTGATGTTCGTGATCCAGCGGGTCCTCGAGCGCGACGGCCGGCTCACCCTGCTCGACCAGAGCCGCGTGCTCACGCCTCATCCCTCCTTTCGGCTCTTCGCCACGGCCAACACGGTCGGGCTCGGCAACCTGAGCGGCATCTACCACGGCACGCAGCGGCTCAACCACGCCCAGATCGACCGGTGGGACATCGTCGCCGCGCTCAACTACCTGCCGGAGGCCGACGAGCGGGCGATCGTGCTCGCCAAGGTTCCCTCCCTCGACACCGAGCAGGGGCGGCGTACCGTCGCGTCGATGGTGGCCCTGGCCGCGATGACCCGCGAGGGCTTCCGGATGGGCGACCTATCGACCCTCATGTCGCCCCGCACGGTCATCACGTGGGCGGAGAACCTCGAGATCTTCCGAGACGTCGCCCAGGCGCTGCGCCTCACCTTCCTCAACAAGTGCGATGAGGCCGAGTGGCCCGTGGTCGAGGAATACTTCCAGCGCTGCTTCGATGCACGCCTCCTCGCCGAGAACTGAGATGACGGATCTCGATCTCCGCGATCCGCTGGACCTCGAGCGCGCGGAGGAGGCAACGGCGGCCGCGGCACGCGCGATCGCCCACGAGCCATCCCTGCGATACCGCGCCCACCTGCTGCACCTGGGGCCGCGGATCGCGCCCGTGCTCGCACCCCATGTGCGGCCGTCCGTGGACACCCAGGATGTTGCCGACCTGCGGGGAGGTGCCGACGCGATCGCCCTGCGCCTGCGTCACTCCGACCCGGCGCTGTACCGGCGCCACCGGCCCGAGGGAGGGGTGGCGGAGCTGGCCTACGAGATCCTCGAGCAGTTCCGCGTCGAGGCCCTGGCACCCGAGGCCGCGCCCGGCATCCGGGCCAACCTGCGCCACCGCTTCGACTCCTGGTCCGATGCCTACATCGGCGAGGGCCTGCTGGAGAACGACCTGGGCCTGCTGCTCTTCGCCGTGGTCCACGTCTGCCGGTCGCGCATCCTGGCGGAGCCCATCGAGGAGCGGGTCAACGATCACACGGAGGCCACGCGCTTCGGCATCTACGAGCTGCTGGGAGAGCACCTCGTCGCCCTGCGATCGAGCATCCACGACCAGGATGCCTTCGCCGTGCACGCCTCGGCCATCGCGAGTGCCCTCGGCGAGATCGCGGCAGCGCAGGACTCCGATCGTCCGGGTGCCGTGCGGGCCTCCGAGGTGCTCGCGATGCTTGAGTTCAATGCCTTCGAACGCGAGGAGCACGACTCCGCTGCCTCCGAGGGCCAGTCGAGGCTGGGCACCGCCGCGGAGTACGCCGTCTTCACCACGGCGTACGACCGCATCGATCCCGTGGAGGACGTGGTCGCCGCCCACGCGCGCCGGACATGCCGGATGGACCTCGACGCGCTCGTCGCCGAGCATCGGCCCCTGGGCGCCTATCTCGCGCGCAGCGTGCAGGCGCTCTTCCCGGCGCCCCTCGACGAGTCCTGGGAGTCCGAGCAGGAGCAGGGGCGCCTGGACCCGCGACTGCTCACGCGCCTGGTGACGGGCTCTGGCGATGGCCGACTCTTCCGCAATCCCATGCCCGTCGACCGACCCGCGGCCGCGGTCACCGTGCTCATCGACTGCTCGGGGTCGATGAAGGCCGCGATCCCGGACGTCGCAGTCCTCGTGGACCTGCTCGTCCGCGCACTCGATTCCGTCGACGTGCAGTCCGAAGTCCTCGGCTACACGACGGGCGCCTGGAGCGGTGGGCGTCCCTATAAGGAATGGCTGGCCGCGGGACGGCCACCGCATCCGGGGCGCCTCAACGAGTCGAGCCTTATCGTCTTCAAGGACGCCGAGGAGTCGTGGCGGCGTTCTCGCTCCGGCATCGCGTCACTGCTGTGGACGCCGATGTTCCGCGAGGGGATCGATGCCGAGGCCCTCGAGTGGGCCTCCGGGCGCCTCATGTCCCTCGATGTGCCCCGCCGCTCCCTCATCCTCGTCTCCGACGGAAGCCCCATGGACGGCGCCACCCTGCTCACCAATGACGAGGGCTACCTGGACCGCCACCTCACCGAGGTGGTCGACGGCATCGAGGCGCAGGGGGCCATCCGCGTGGCCGGCCTGGGGATCGGCCACGACATGAGCGCCTACCTGGGCCGCTCGCGGATCCTCGACCCCGAGCGGATCCTGGACCCGGCCACGGCCCGCGCCGTCACCGGATTCCTCGCCGGGGACTGACCGGCTTTCGGATTCCGAGATGGCGTCAGCCCACCTCACTCCACCCTCTACAGTTGAGTCACCATCCGCCGAAAGTGAGCCACCATGACCGTCCAGGCCAACCCCGACGAGGGCAAGCGCGTCTACGACCTCGACCGCCAGTACGTCTTCCACTCGTGGAGCGCGCAGGGCAAGCTCAACCCTCTGTGCGTGCAGGGCGCCGAAGGCTCCTACATCTGGGACTACGACGGCCACCGGATGCTCGACTTCTCCTGCCAGCTCGTCTACACGAATCTCGGGCACCAGCACCCGAAGGTCGTCGCGCGCATCCAGGAGCAGGTCGGCAAACTCGCCACCATTGCGCCTCAGCATGCGGTCGATGTGCGCGGTGAGGCGGCGAAGAAGATCGTCGACGTCGCGTCGCCCAATATGCGCCAGGTCTTCTTCACCAACGGCGGCGCCGACGGCATCGAGAACGCGATCCGCATGGCCCGTCTCCACACCGGCCGCACCAAGGTGCTCACGACGTACCGCTCCTACCACGGCAACACCACGACGGCGATCACGGCGACGGGCGACCAGCGCCGCTGGCCCAATGAGTACGGCATCCATCACGTGCACTTCTTCGGCCCCTACCTCTACCGCTCGGTCTTCGGCTCGACCACGGAGGAGGAGGAGTGCCAGCGCGCCCTGGCGCACCTCGAGGAGGTCATCACCTTCGAGGGCCCGCAGACGATCGCGGCGATCCTGCTCGAGTCGGTGCCCGGCACCGCGGGCATCTTCCCGCCCCCGCCCGGCTACCTCGAGGGAGTCCGGGCCCTGTGCGACAAGCACGGCATCATGTACATCGCCGATGAGGTCATGGCCGGCTTCGGCCGCACCGGCACGTGGTTCGCCTTCCAGAACTACGGCATCCAGCCCGATCTCATCGTCTTCGCCAAGGGCGTCAACTCCGGCTATGTCCCGGTCGGCGGTGTCGTGATCTCCGAGCAGATCGTGGCGACCTTCCAGGATCGCGTCTTCCCCGGCGGCCTCACCTACTCCGGGCATCCCCTCGCGATGGCGTCCATCTGCGCCGCCATCGACACCATGCACGAGGAAGGCACCATGGACAACGCGGCCCGCGTGGGCCGCGACATCCTCGGCCCCGGTCTGAGCGAGCTCAAGGACCGCCACCCGATCGTCGGCGACGTGCGCGGCATCGGAGTCTTCTGGGCGGTAGAGCTCGTGCTCAATCGCGAGACCAAGGAGCCGGTCGTGCCCTACGGCGGCCCGGTCAGCGGCGCCCTCGCCGAGGTCAACGCCGAGTGCAAGAAGCGGGGCCTGCTGCCCTTCGTCACGGGCAACCGCGTGCACATGGTGCCGCCGTGCAACGTGAGCGACACCGAGGCCAAGGAGGGCATCGCCCTCCTCGACGAGGCGCTCTCGACGATCGACCATTACGCGCAGGTCTGAGGTCGCCGGAGGGCCGGCCGGGCCCCCTGTCTCCGCGATCGGTCTCCGCGATCGCGGTTACATCTCCATGGGGTCGGTGAGGCGGTCGACGATGCGGAAGGAACCCATCATCCCGTGATCCTCGTGGAACAGGATGTGGCAGTGGAACACCGTCTTGCCCGTGAAGCGCTCGAACTTCGTCTTCAGTACGACGTACTCGTTGGGTGCCACCACCTCGTTGTCCTTCGGGCCGAAGGGCAGTAGCGGCTGGTAGCTCGTCGACGTGCCCGTCTGCGGGTCCCACATGCCGCGGCCCACGACGACGAAGTCGTTGACATGGATATGGAACGGGTGAGTCTCCATGCTCACCCCGCCTGAGGACAGCCGTGGGTCGTTCCTCACCACCCACTCCTCGATGGTGCCGAGCTCGACGTCGAAGGTGTCGTGCAGTCCCTCGTGGCCATACGCCATGCCATTGATGTAGAACACCGGGCCTGTGGGCAGGTTGTTGCGCGAGAGGGTGAAGACGCGGCGGCGTGCGGCAGGTCGATGGATCCAGGCCGGGGGAGTGGCGATCGTCTTCGGCGCCCGGACCCTCTCCCCGGGCGCGCCCGCGACCTGGACAGTCGCCAGATCCTGCGCCGGCGACTGGACCGTGCCATTGAGGAAGCCGATCGTGCGCAGGACCAGGGTCGCTCCCGCCTGGGGTGCCGTCACCAGCACCTCGAAGCGCTTCCCCGGGGGACGTCGAGCTCGGCCGCCGACCACGGGACGAAAGCCGGATTGCCATCCTCGGCCAGCACGGTGAAGGAGTGGCCGGATAGCTCCAGGCGCAGGAACGCCCCTGGCGTCATGTTGGCCAGTGCCCACAGTTGAGTCTCGCCCGGCCGCATGACGAGATTGGGGGTGAGGGCGCCGTTCACGGTGAAGACCTGGCTCGCCGACACCACATTGGCGACCGGGACCATCGTCGGTGGCGTGACGTCGGGGACCAGTTGATGCGCCTTCACCACGAGGAGCCGTCTCACCAGGCTCCGGATGCCGGGAAGCGTCTCCACCCCGCCTCGCACGAAGAAGGGCCCGGCGAGTCCCTTGAAGACCGACTCGTTGGTCACGCCGTGCACGTGGGGGTGATACCAGTTGAGGCCGCGCGAGTGGTCGCGCGGAATGGTGAGCCGCGTGGTGAGGTCCTCGCCCGGCGGCACGGACAGGAACACATTGTCGCCGTCCCCCTCGGGAGTGACGTGGAAGCCGTGCAGGTGGGTGTTGAGGTCGATGGGCGTGCGATTGCGCACGGTGAGGCTCAGGCGGTCGCCGGGGTCAATGACGAGAAGGGGCGCCACGAACTGCTGGTCATAGGTGTAGAGGCCGTCGGTGGGCACCCCCATGAGGCGGGCCGGGGTCGTCGTCGCCGTGAAGCTCGCCTCCAGCACTCCTGCGCGGCTTCGGATGACGCGGAGTCGCGGCAGGGTGTCTCGGGGTCCGGCGGCGAGCGCCTCCTGCTGGCCCGCCAGGCCGAGGAGGGCGGCTGCCCCCGCGATCCCGGCCAGTGCCTGCCGTCGGCTGATCGGGTGTGCTTCGAGGCTGCGGTCGAGGGGCATGGGGGCAGCGTAACCACTGACAGGGTGAAAACGGGCTCGTCAGCAGTTACAGCGCCACGTGGGTAGTCCCCTGTGAGTCAGTGTCGAAGCGCGTGAGACCCCAACGTGCGATGACGCCTGATACCGCATCAAGGGACTGCGTCGACCCTTGGATGAGGGACTGACCGGGTATCAACTCCGTGACTTCCAGTTCGGCCGTCATGATGTCGCCTCCGCGTGTCGCGAGCGCGTCAAACACCGTCTGCAGCACTTCAGGAGAGTCGTAGATCGCGTAGACCACCGATGTGCGGTGGTCACTATTCAGGCCATAGCGGCACACGCGCACTCCCGGGACATGCCGAGTGAAGTCGGCAAGCGCCCAGTGGGCTGCTCCGACGGACGCGCTATCCGCGCCGTCTTTCCACGAGAACATGGCGCTGATCAGGATGGTGGTGCTCATGCGTGCCTGCCCCCCGGTGATGAAACGTCGGCCGAGGCTTGCTCGGCCTGTCGGATGACATGGAGTCTATGGCGACGACTGCGCGCCCGGAGGGACTCGAACCCCCAACCGACCGGGTAGAAACCGGTTGCTCTATCCGTTGAGCTACGGGCGCTGGGCGCCCTGGGGCGCAGCCGCATTCTCCCATCGCCGTCCACAGGGCTGAATC
>JBPCSL010000091.1:0-19574 GCA_051007175.1 Candidatus Nanopelagicales bacterium | reverse complement strand
TGATGTCATCATCGTCGGCGCCGGAGGCGCCGGCATGCGTGCCGCCTTGGAGTCCACCAAGCGCGCCCGCACCGCCGTGCTCACCAAGCTCTACCCCACCCGCAGCCACACCGGCGCGGCGCAGGGCGGCATGTGCGCAGCACTGGCCAATGTCGAGGACGACAACTGGGAGTGGCACACCTTCGACACCATCAAGGGCGGCGACTACCTCGTCGACCAGGATGCCGCCGAGGTCATGTGCCAGGAGGCCATCGACGCGGTCCTCGACCTCGAGAAGATGGGCCTGCCCTTCAACCGCACTCCCGAGGGTCGCATCGACCAACGCCGCTTCGGCGGCCACACCCGCAACCACGGCGAGGCGGCCGTGCGCCGGGCCTGCTACGCGGCCGATCGCACCGGCCACATGATCCTGCAGACGCTCTACCAGAACTGCATCAAGGAGGGCGTGGAGTTCTACAACGAGTTCTACGTCCTCGACCTGCTCCTCGACGAGAGCGAGGGCCGCACGGTCGCCGCCGGTGTCGTGGCCTACGAGCTCGCCACGGGCGCCCTTCACGTCTTCCGCGCCAAGTCGATCATCTTCGCCACCGGCGGCTACGGGAAGGTGTGGAAGACCACCTCCAACGCCCACACCCTCACCGGCGACGGCATGGCCATCGCCTACCGACGCGGCATCCCGCTGGAGGACATGGAGTTCTACCAGTTCCACCCAACGGGTCTGGCCGGCCTCGGCGTGCTGCTCACCGAGGGCGCCCGCGGCGAGGGCGGCATCCTGCGCAATGCCACCGGAGAGCGGTTCATGGAGCGCGTGGCCCCGACGATCAAGGATCTCGCACCCCGCGACATGGTCGCCCGCGCAATGGTCGCCGAGGTGCGCGAGGGTCGTGGCGCCGGTCCCGACAAGGATTACGTCTACCTCGACCTCACCCACCTGCCCAAGGAGCAGATCGAGGCCAAGCTGCCCGACATCACGGAGTTCGCGCGCACCTACCTCGGCGTCGATCCGGTGACCGAGCTGGTGCCCGTCTTCCCGACGGCGCACTACGCCATGGGCGGCATCCCCACCAATATCGAGACCGAGGTGCTCGCCGACAACGACACGGTGATCCCCGGCCTGTACGCCGCGGGCGAGTGCGCCTGCGTCTCGGTGCACGGGGCCAACCGGCTTGGCACCAATTCCCTGCTCGACATCAACGTCTTCGGCCGTCGCGCGGGCATCGCCGCCGCCGAGTACGCCAAGGGCCACGAGCTGGCGCCGCTGCCCGGCGATCCCGAGGGCCGCACCATCGCCCTCGTCGAGGGCCTGCGCTCCGGCACCGGCAGCGAGCGGGTGGCCTCCATCCGCAAGGACCTGCAGGCGAGCATGGACATGAACGCCCAGGTCTACCGGACCGAGGCGACCTTGAAGCAGGCGCTCACCGACATCTACGACCTGCGCCGCCGCTACGCCAACGTGTCCATCCAGGACAAGGGCGCTCGCTACAACACGGACCTCCTCGAGGCGATCGAGCTCGGCTTCCTCCTCGACCTCGCCGAGGTCACCGTCGTCGGGGCCCTGGAGCGCAAGGAGTCGCGCGGCGGACACGCCCGCGAGGACTACCCCAACCGCGACGACGTCAACTACATGCGCCACACCATGGCCTACCAGGCCGCCGAGCCGACCGGAGCGGCGTCGGTGCGCCTCGACTACAAGCCGGTCACGATCACCCGCTACCAGCCGATGGAGCGCAAGTACTGATGACTGCCACGATCGAGACCCAGGAGGCGCCCGCTCGCCTCGAGCCGTCGGATGTCACCTTCAAGATCCGGCGCTTCATCCCCGAGTTGGACGAGGAGCCGCACTGGGAGGAGTACGTCGTCTCGGCCTACCCGACCGACCGGGTCCTCGACGCCCTCATGAAGATCAAGGGCGAGCAGGACGGCACGCTCACCTTCCGGCGCTCCTGCGGCCACGGCATCTGCGGCTCCGACGCCATGCGCATCAACGGCCGCAACCGGCTCGCCTGCAAGACCCTCATCAAGGATCTCGGCACGGGCGAGATCACGGTGGAGGCGATCAAGGGCCTCCCCCTGGAGAAGGACCTCGTCGTCGACATGGAGCCCTTCTTCGCGGCCTACCGCGCCGTGAAGCCCTTCCTCATCCCCGAGGGGCACGAGCCCACCCGGGAGCGCCTCCAGTCGGTCGAGGACCGGGCCATCTTCGATGACACGACGAAGTGCATCCTGTGCGCCGCCTGCACGACGTCCTGCCCCGTCTTCTGGACCGACGGCCAGTACTTCGGACCCGCCGCCATCGTGGCCGCCCACCGCTTCATCTTCGACAGCCGCGACGCCGCGGCGGAGTCCCGGCTAGAGATCCTCAACGAGAAGGAAGGCGTCTGGCGCTGCCGCACGACCTTCAACTGCACCGACGCCTGTCCGCGTGGCATCGAGGTGACCCAGGCCATCCAGCAGGTCAAGCGCGCGCTCATCTTCCGCCGCTTCTGACGCAGGACACGCCTCGCGCCATCAGGCGTCGGCGCCTCCTCGCCGGTTAGCCTGAGTCATCATGCGTCGCCTTCCCACCCTCGCCGCGTCCGGTCTCGTGTTGGCCGTGGCCCTTGCATGGGCACCCCCTGCCATAGCGGAACCGATCGGCGGCCCCCAGCTCGCCGGCTCCGATGTCATCGTCGACCCCGGGCCCAATGCGAGTGACCTCCCCGACGTTCCCGTGTCCACGTGGGTCCTCGCGGATATGGACACGGGCGCGATCCTGGCCGCCAAGGGGCCGCATGTGCAGCGTCAGCCGGCCAGCGTGCTCAAGACCCTCACGGCGCTCACCCTGACCCAGCGCCTCGACCCCCAATACGTCTACACGACCACGTATGACGACGTGGCCGTGGAGGGGAGCCGAGTTGGCCTGGTGGAGGACGCCACCTACTCGGTGCGCGATCTCTTCTTCGGCCTCTTCATGCAAAGTGGCAATGACTGCGCCTCGGCGCTCGCCAACGCCAACGGCGGCTTCGAACTCACCGTGTCGCAGATGAACGACGAGGCGCAGCGACTCCAGGCCTACGACACGGTCGCGACGAACCCCAGTGGCCTGCCGGACGAGCAGCAGGTGTCCTCGGCGTACGACCTTGCGCTCATCGCCCGAGAGGGACTCTCACGGCCCGACTACTTCGAGTACGCGAACACCCGCGTGATCGAGGACTACCCCGGCTACATGCCCGACAAGCCCGGGGACCCGCGCCCGACCATGGCCATCGCCACGCAGAACCCCCTCTTCATCCAGGGCTACCCGGGAGCGATCGGCCTGAAGACGGGGTGGACCACCGAGGCCGGCCGCACGTTCGTCGGCGCCGCTAAGCAGGGCGATACAACCCTCGTGGTCACCCTCATGAACGTTGATGGGGAGATCTACGACTCGGCCGCTGCCCTGCTCGACTGGGGCTTCGCCAACGTCTCCGATGTCACGCCCGTCGGCTACCTCGTGGACCCGGTCTCCCCCATGATCGACGCCGCGAAGCCGCCGACGGACGGGGCCGAGTCCCCCACGGTCCCCGACCAGGGCGCTGCCGAGACGGCATCGGATGCCACGGCCGCAGCCTCTGCCCCTGCGCCCGGCTGGAACATCGGCGGACTCATCGTCTGCCTGCTCGGGATCGTCCTCGGCCTGCTTCTCATCGGGGTGGGTGTTCAGGCCCTTCGAAGTCCGACCACGCGATCACGCCGGGCGCCCTCCCAGGACCGTGACGACCTGCCGCAGACGGTGTCCTAGCCCGTCAGCGCATAGGCGCGGCGCACCTGCCAGCGACCGTCGTCCAACTCCACGAGCCGCACCGCGTCGACCGTGAAGACGGCGTCGAAATCGGCGAGTTCCTCGAAGGCCCGGTCGAGCGACTCCGCCGGCAGGTCGAAGGCCACGGTGACATGCGGGTGGTACGGATAGCGCAGGTCGACGCCCAGGGGCCCGCAGCGGATGCGCCGCTCCAGCTCCTCGCAGCCGGGGATCCCCTCGGCCACGGCGACGAACACCGTCGGGGTCACCGGCCGGAAGGTGCCCGTGCCGCGCAGGTGCATCCAGAAGGGCGCACAGCGGCGCACGGCCTCCTCAAGGTGCTCGTCGACCGACGGCATCGCCTCGGGGTCGATGGAAACGGGGCCGACGACGGTGACGTGCGGGGGCACGTGTCGGGCCTCAGGGTCGCCGAAGGACTCGCGAGCCGCCGTGAGTACCCGAGCATGCGGCTCCGGCACGTCGATGACGACCCCGAAGATGCTCATGTCAGCGGCACGAAGCCCACGCGGTCGTACACGGCGGCCAGCGTGGGGGCGGCGGCAGCCCGTGCCTTGTGCGCGCCCATCGCCATGAGCCGCCCCAGCTCGGCACGATCGGCCATCAGCTCGGCCACCTGATCGCGGAATCCGGTGGCGAATCCCACGACAACCTCGGCGGCATCCGCCTTGAGATCGCCGTAGCCGCGACCGGAGTAGCCGGCGACCAGCGTCGGGATGTCCGTGCCGGTGAAGGCCGAGATCAGGGTGAGGAGATTGGAGACGCCCGGCTTGCCCTCGGGGTCGTAGGCGATCTCGCGGCCCGAGTCGGTGACCGCGGTCTTGACCTTCTTGGCCGTCACGGCGGGATCGTCGAGCAGGAAGATGCAGCCGGTCGGGGCCGACTTACTCATCTTGGCGGTGGGATCGGCAAGGTCCAGGATCTTGGCCGTGTCCTTCACGATGAGGGGCTCCGGGACCACGAAGGTCGGGCCGAAGCGCGAGTTGAATCGCTGCGCGAGATCCCGGGTGAGCTCCAGGTGCTGGCGCTGGTCCTCGCCGACCGGGACGCCGTCGGCCTGGTAGATAAGGATGTCGGCCGCCTGCAGGATCGGGTAGGTGAAAAGCCCGACGGTCGCGCGCTCCGCGCCCTCGCGCTGGGTCTTGTCCTTGAACTGGGTCATGCGGCCGGCCTCGCCGAAGCCGGTCTGGCACTCCAGCACCCATGCCAGCTGCGCATGCTCGGGCACCTGGCTCTGCACGAAGACCGTGCAGCGCTCCGGGTCCAAGCCGACCGCGAGCAACTGCGCGAAGGAAAGCAGGGTGCGTTCGCGCAGGACGGCCGGGTCGTGCTCCACCGTGATGGCGTGCTGGTCGACCACGCAGTAGAAGGCGTCGTGGGTGTCCTGCATCTGCGCCCAGCGGCGCAGGGCGCCCAGGTAGTTGCCCACCTGGAACGAGTCGGCAGTCGGCTGGATGCCGGAGAGCACGCGCGGAGGCACGTGACTCGGCACGACGGACTCGGCTGCGGGACTCACCCGGTCATTCTGTCAGCGGCTCCGCTGGCGGCGGCACCGGCGTCACCCGCAGGCGCGCGACACGTCGACCGTCCATCTCCGAGACCGTGAGGACATGCCCGGCGACCTCCACGGTCGCACCCACCGACGGGAGCTCGCCCAGCCGTGACATCACGAATCCCGCCGCAGTCTCATAGGGCCCCTCCGGGAGGTCGACCCCGGTCTCCTCAGCGAAGTCCTCGAGGTTGAGCAGGCCATCGACCTCGGAGCGTGGCCCCTGCTGGACCACGTCGTACTCGTCGCGGATGTCGCCGATGAGCTCCTCGACCAGGTCCTCCAGGGAGACGATCCCCGCGGTGCCGCCGTACTCGTCGACCACGATCGCGAGGTGCTGGCGCTGCCGCCTCATCTCCGTGAGCGCCGGGATCACCTGCTTGGTGCCGGGGAAGAGCACGATCGGGCGCGCCAGGTCGCCCACCGTCCTCGCCCGCTCGGTCACACCGGGGTCGAGGATCTCGCGCACGTGCACGACGCCGACCACGTCGTCGGCCGAACCGCGGACGACGGGGTAGCGCGAATAGGGCGCGACGGACACCTCCTGTGCCGCCTGGGTAATCGGCATGGAGGCGTCCATGAACGCCGCTTCGGTGCGCGGAGTCATGACCTCCTTCAGCTCGCGGTCTCCGGCGTCGAAGACATCGTCGATGAGCGCGCGCTCCTCCGCGGTGAGGTCCTCATGCGCGGCCACGATGTCGCGCAGCTCCTCGCCGGTGATCTGCTCCTTGCCAGCCTCCGGATTGCCGCCGAGGAGGCGCACGATCGCGTTGGTCGACACCGACAGCAACCAGATGAAGGGCCGCATCACGCGGGCGACCAACTCGAGGGGACCCGAGAGGACGAGAGCCGTGGCCTCAGGTCGCTGCAGGGCGAGGCGCTTCGGCACGAGTTCGCCGATGACGATGGTCACGAAGGCGATGGCAAGGGCGACGACAATGAAGGCCAGGATGTCGGCCCAGGTCGCCGAGATGCCCCAGCCCTCGAAGACCGGCTCGAGGTAGGGCGTGATCCTCGCCTCGCCGAAGGCGGCGGAGACGACGGCCATGAGCGTGACTCCCACCTGCACGGCGGCCAGGAACCTATTGGGCTGGGCAGTGAGGGCGGCGAGCCAGCGGCCACGGCGTCCCTGTGTCGAGAGCCGCTCGATCTGGCTGTCGCGCAGGGAGACCAGTGCGATCTCGGCCGCGACGAAGATCGCACCGAAGAGGGTGATCAGCAGCACCAGGCCGATCGACCACAGGAGGCCGCTCATCCGGTCAGGATACGGGGCCGTCGATCACGCGAAGGTCACCACGAGGGCCGCATGGTCGCTCCAACGCTCGGCATAGGCGGCCGCCTTGCCCACCCAGGCCCCGGTCGAGCGGGCCGCGAGACCGGGCGTCGTCACTTGATAGTCGATGCGCCAGCCCCCGTCGGTATCGAATCCGCGCCCGCGCCAGGACCACCAGGTGTAGGGGCCCGGACCCTCCCCGCCCCAGATGCGACCGAGGTCGTGCCAGGGACCGGGCCGGCCGCCGGCAGGTCCGCACCAGCGATCCAGGTAGGCGCGCTCCTCGGGAAGGAATCCCGCCTTGTCGCGGTTGGCCCGCCAGTTCTTGATGTCGATCTCGGCCTGGGCGACATTGAAGTCGCCGGTGATGAGCACATGGCCCGTGCGGCGTGATGCCTGGCGACGCAGTGCGCCCATGCGCTTCTCCATGGCATCGAGGAAGCGGTACTTCTCGGCTTGCCGCGGGGTGCCGGCCTCGCCCGTGTGCACGTAGGCGGACACGACCGTCATCGGCCCCAGCGGGGTTTCCACATCGGTCTCGACCCAGCGACCCTGTCGGGCGAACTCCGCGGGCCCGAGGTTGTCTCGGACTGCCGAGGGCTGGGCACGCGTGAGCACGGCAACGCCGTTGCGACCGAGGGTCTCCGACGCGCTATGCGACACGTGCAGATGCGACAGGCCGCTGCCGGCCAGCTGCTCGTGGAGCTGCTCGTGGGTGGCCCGCACCTCCTGCAGGCACACGATGTCGGCGTCGAGATCGGCCAGCCAGTCGAGGCCGCCGCGGCGTGCGGCCGCGCGAATTCCATTGACGTTGGCAGTGACGGTGGTGAAGGCCTTGGCTCTGCGCGGCATGCGGGGAGGCTAGGCCATCGCCTTCTGCAGGTTGTCGTCGATGGCGGCCAGGAAGTCCTGGGTGGTGAGCCACGGCTGATCCGGGCCGATGAGGAGGGCAAGGTCCTTCGTCATCTTCCCCTGCTCCACCGTCTCGACGCAGACACGCTCGAGCGTGCGCGCGAAGGCGGAGACGTCCGGCGTGCCGTCGAGCTTCCCGCGATGCTCCAGCCCCTGGGTCCAGGCGAAGATCGAGGCGATGGGGTTCGTCGACGTCGGCTGGCCCTTCTGGTGCTGCCGGTAGTGACGCGTCACCGTGCCGTGGGCGGCCTCCGCCTCGACGGTCCTGCCGTCCGGCGTCATGAGCACGCTGGTCATGAGACCCAGGGAGCCGAATCCCTGGGCCACGGTGTCGGACTGCACGTCGCCGTCGTAGTTCTTGCAGGCCCAGACGTAGCCGCCCTCCCACTTGAGGGCGCTGGCGACCATGTCATCGATGAGGCGATGCTCGTAGGTGAGGCCCGCGGCCTCGAACTCCGCCTTGAATTCCGCGTCGAAGACCTCGGCGAAGATGTCCTTGAAGCGGCCGTCATAGGCCTTGAGGATCGTGTTCTTCGTGGACATGTAGACGGGGTAGTTCCGTGACAACCCGTAGCGGAAGGAGGCCCGCGCGAAGTCACGGATCGACTCGTCGAGGTTGTACATGCCCATGGCCACGCCGGACCCGGTGAAGTCGAAGACGTTGAACTCCATGGGCGCCGAGCCATCAGCAGGGGTGAAGGTCATGGTGAGGGTGCCGGCACCGGGGACCTTGAAATCCGTCGCGCGGTACTGGTCGCCGAAGGCATGGCGGCCCACGATGATCGGCTTGGTCCAGGTCGGCACGAGCCGCGGGATATTGCTGATGATGATCGGCTCGCGGAAGATGACCCCGCCGAGGATGTTGCGGATCGTGCCGTTGGGGGACTTCCACATCTTCTTCAGGCCGAACTCCTCGACCCTCGCCTCGTCCGGGGTGATGGTGGCGCACTTGACCCCTACGCCGTACTTCTGGATGGCGTGCGCGGCATCGATCGTCACCTGGTCGTCGGTCTCGTCGCGGTACTCGATGCCGAGGTCGTAGTACTTCAGGTCGATATCGAGGTAAGGCAGGATCAACTGATCCTTGATGAACTGCCAGATGATGCGCGTCATCTCGTCGCCATCGAGCTCGACGACCGGGTTCACGACCTTGATCTTCGCCACGTTCGGGATCACTTCCTCATCGCAGAGTAACGGGGGACTACAGCAGGCCGAGGCCCTGGACAGCCTCGCGCTCCTCGAGCAGCTCCGCCACGGAGGCATCGATGCGGGAGCGGGAGAAGTCGTCGATCGACAGGTCCTGCACGATCTCCCAGGAGCCGTCGCGGGAGACGCAGGGGAATCCGCAGATGATGCCCTCGGGGATGCCGTAGGAGCCGTCGGACGGGACGCCGGCCGACACCCAGTCGCCCTCGGGGGTGCCCAGCACCCAGTCGTGGACATGGTCGATCGCCGCATTGGCTGCCGACGCTGCCGACGACGCCCCACGGGCATCGATGATGGCCGCGCCGCGCTTGGCGACCGTGGGGATGAAGGTCTCGGGATGCCACGCGGGGTCTCCCACGACCTCCATGGCGGGGCGACCCGCCACCGTGGCATGGGTGAGATCGGGGTACTGCGAGGCCGAGTGGTTGCCCCAGACCGTGACCTTCTTGATCTCCGAGAAGTGGGCTCCGGTCTTCTGCGACAACTGGCTGATCGCGCGATTGTGGTCGAGCCGCATCATGGCCGTGAAGCGCTCGGCCGGGATGTCGGGCGCGTGCGACTGGGCGATGAGCGCATTGGTGTTGGCGGGATTGCCGACCACCAGGATGCGCACGTCGTCGGCCGCATGGGCGTTGAGGGCCTCGCCCTGAGGCTTGAAGATGCCGCCGTTGGCCTCGAGGAGGTCCCGACGCTCCATGCCGGGGCCGCGCGGCCGGGCTCCCACGAGCAGGGCCACGTTGACCCCGTCGAAGGCGACGCGCGGATCATCGGTGATGTCGATGCCGTCGAGGAGCGTGAAGGCGCAGTCGTCGAGCTCCATGGCCGTGCCCTGCGCCGCCTGCAGCGCCGGGGTGACCTCCAGCAGGCGCAGCCGGACGGGCACGTCAGGGCCCAGCATCTGCCCGGAGGCGATGCGGAAGAGCAGCGCGTAGCCGATCTGACCGGCAGCACCGGTGACGGCGACGTTGACGGGTGTGCGAGCCACGGAACCTCCCTCTCGGGAGAAATCTCGACGTCGAGAGATCTCGGCTCCGAGGCTAGTCCCGGGGCGCCTCCTCCCCTCACGCGGGGGGAGGCACCCACAGGGCGAAGACGGTGAGCACGACGCCGAGGCCGCCGAGCACCGCGAGGTCGACGGTCTTGGACCGCACGGCCAGCATGCCGACTCGGTCGGAGGGCAGCACAAGCCGCAGCAGGAAGGCCAGGAGCACGCTCGCGGCGAGCATGAGCGAGCCCAGGCGGAAGCGATCGAGGGCCACGACGGCGAGCGAGGCCACGACTCCGAGGAGCACGAGCGTGAGAGGCCACTGGCTCCACCAGCGGCGCCGCCGGGGGCGCAGCTGGTGGACCGGGGCCAGGCCGCTCACTTCTCCGCGGCCTCGACGACGTTGGCGATGAGCATGGCGCGTGTCATGGGTCCCGTGCCCCCGGGCATCGGCGCGATCCAGCCGGCGACCTCGGCGCAGGCGGGATCGATGTCGCCGAGGAGGCCGGCCTCAGTGCGGGTAATGCCCACGTCGACCAGTGCGGCACCCGGCTTGACCATGCCAGGCGTGATGAAGTGCGGGACCCCCGCGGCCGCCACGACGATGTCGGCCCGGGCGATGTGGGCGGCCATGTCACGTGTGCCGGTGTGGCACAGGGTCACGGTGGCGTTCTCGGACTTGCGCGTGAGCAGCAGGCCCAGGGGACGGCCCACCGTCACGCCGCGGCCGATCACGCACACCTCCGCGCCAGCGATCGGAACGTCGTACGCGCGGAGGAGCTCGACGATGCCCCGCGGAGTGCAGGGCAGCGGCGCCTCGATGCCGAGGACCAGGCGTCCGAGGTTCATCGGATGCAGGCCGTCGGCATCCTTGAGCGGATCCATGAGCTCCAGCACCCGGTTGCTGTCGAGGCCCCGGGGCAGGGGCAGCTGGACGATGTAGCCGGTGACCGCGGGATCGGCATTGAGTTGCGCGACCGCGGCCTCGACCTCCGCCTGAGTCGTGGTCTCGGGCATGTCGACGCGAATCGAGGCGATGCCGACCTCGGCGCAGTCACGATGCTTGCCGGCCACGTAGGCATGGCTGCCGGGATCGTCGCCGACGAGCACCGTGGCCAGGCCCGGCTGGATCCCCTTCGCCTTGAGCACCTGCACGCGCTCGGCCAGGCTTGCCTTCACCGCCGCTGCGGTGGCCTTGCCATCGAGAATGGTCGCGGTCATGGGGGCCAACCTAGTGACGCGGCTGGTCGCTCAGGTGGGCGGAGTGCCTACGCCGGGCCAGGAGTGCGGGAAGTGCGCCGATCACCACCGCCAGGGCCGCCAGGAGGACGCCGGCGATGAGCATGACGTGGAAAGTCGCCCCCGGCCTGGGCAGGAGCCAGTCCAGAAGGACTGCGCCGATAAGTTGCCCCATGATCGCGGTGAGGGCGAACAGCAGGACGCCCAGCTTCTGGACCACCCAGGCCGCCGTGGCAATGAAGACCACACCGATCGCCCCACCCGTATAGATCCACCAGGGAGTAGACGGAAGGGCCGCCGGGTCGTAGTCGGTGACCGCCCAGGCCAGGCCGAATGCCGCGCCCAGGAGCACACAACCGAGAGTGAAGTTGACCCAGGCCGCCGAGAAGCCATTGCCCGCGGCTGCACCCACGCGGCCATTCAGGGCCTGCTGCACCGCGATCGCCAACCCCGCGACGAATGCGGCCACGATGGTCGGGATCCAGCCCTGCGTCGGCTCGGCTACACGATCGGACACGGCTACCGCCACGGCAACGACCGCCAAGACCGCAGAGAAGACGCGCGCCCCGGTGATCGGCTGCTTGCCGGCAGGCCCGAGGCCAATGCGGTCGACCACGAGGCTGTTGGAACTTTGGCCGGCCACCACCGCGAGGGTGAAGACGGCGACGCCGACAACAGGCACGCTCAGGCTCTGGACGCACACGAAGAAGGCGCCGAGGAATCCCCCCATGATCTGCCAGGGGCGTAGCGAGCCCGATCGGAGGGCATTCCTGACGTCGAGGAGCCCAGTCCGCATGGGTCGCCAGGCGAACAGCAGAACCGTCAGGAGGATCCATCCGCTACCGAAACTGACGACCGCCGCTTCCAGGCCGCTGCCGGTGACACGCGCGAATTCACCGTTAATGCGTGACTGCAGGGCTGTGAGGGCGCCCACGGAGATCGAGGCGAGGCCGGCGACAAGCGCCGCAGAACGTCGAGACGTGCCCGTCGCAGACGCCATGCCGTCTCTCAGTGGAAGAAGTGTCGAGTGCCGGTGAGGTACATGGCCGCGCCGTAGGCATCGGCCACGCGCACGACCTCGTCGTCGCGCACCGAGCCGCCCGGCTGCACGATCGCGCGCACCCCCGCCTCCAGCAGCACCTCGAGGCCGTCCGGGAAGGGGAAGAACGCGTCGGAGGCGGCCACCGCGCCGCGCGCACGGTCCTCGCCGGCACGCGAGACCGCGAGGCGCGCGGAATCGACCCGATTGACCTGGCCCATGCCGATGCCCACGGCCGCGCCGTCCTTGGCGAGGAGGATCGCGTTCGACTTCGGTGCACGCACCGCCCGCCAGGCGAAGGCGAGATCGGCCATCGTGGCCGCGTCAACGGCTTGGCCGCAAGCGAGGCGCCAGGTGGCCGGGTCATCGCCGTCGGCTGCGACATCGTCGCCCGCCTGCAGGAGCACGCCGCCGCTGATCGCGCGCAGCTCAACCCAGTCACGCGCGGGCCGCGGCTCCGCCCTCAGAACTCGGACGTTCTTCTTCTCCTGGAGGAGAGCGAGCGCGCCCGGCTCGAAGTCAGGGGCGATGATCACCTCGGTGAAGACGTCGGCCATGTCGCGGACCATCTGCTCCGAGACAGCCCTGTTGGCCGCGACCACGCCGCCGAACGCCGACACCGGATCGGTGTCGAAGGCCTTGCGATAGGCATCGGCGATATCGGAGCCCACGGCGATGCCGCAGGGGTTGGCATGCTTGATGATCGCGACGGCAGGCTCCCCGTGGTCGTACGCCGCCCGGCGGGCCGCATCGGCGTCCACGAAGTTGTTGTAGGACATCTCCTTGCCGTGGAGCTGCTCCGCGCGCGCCAGGCCCGGGGCAGAGAAGTCGGCCGCATACAGCGCCGCGCGCTGGTGGGGATTCTCGCCGTAGCGCAGCACCTGGCGCCGCTCCCAGGCCTGTCCCATCCAGGATGGGAAGCCCTCTCCCGTGGGATCCGGTGCCACGACGTTGCCCATCCACGACGCGACGGCGATGTCGTACGACGCCGTATGGGCGAAGGCCTGGGCCGCAAGCCGCTGCCGCTGCTCCAGGGTGAAGCCACCCTCGCCGAGCGCCGTGATGACGTCAGGGTAGGAGTCCGGCGACACCACGATGGCGACGTTGGCGTGGTTCTTCGCTGATGCGCGCACCATGGCGGGACCGCCGATGTCGATCTGCTCGATGCAGTCGTCGCGCGACGCCCCGGAGAAGACGGTGCTCGCGAAGGGGTAGAGGTTGACGACGACGAGCTCGAAGGGCGGGATGCCGAGCTCGGCCAGTTGACGCTCATGATCGGGCAGGCGCAGGTCCGCCAGGATGCCGGCGTGCACCCTCGGGTGCAGCGTCTTGACGCGGCCATCAAGGCACTCGGGGAATCCGGTGAGATCGGAGACCGCGGTCACGGGGATGCCCGCCTCCTCGATGCGGGCTGCCGTGCTTCCCGTGGACACGATCTCCACCCCGGCCCCGTGCAGTGCCGCGACGAGATCTCCCAGGCCTGCCTTGTCGTAGACGGACACCAGGGCCCGCCTGATGGGGCGGCGTTCGCTTACGTCGGTCACGGGATGCTCGCCTTCCTGCCGTCGACAGTGCAACCGTACGCGCACAGCCGGGTGATGACCTCCACGAGGAGCTCGCGCTCCTCGGCCTTGATGCGCTCGTGCAGGGAGACTTCGTCGTCGTCCGCGAGTATCTCGACCGCGCGCTGGGCCAGGACGGGGCCGGTGTCGACGCCCGCGTCGACGAGATGGACCGTGCAGCCGGTCACGCGCACTCCGTAGGCGAGTGCATCCCGCACGCCGTGAGCGCCGGGGAAGGAGGGCAGCAGGGCCGGGTGCGTATTCACCACGCGCAGCGGGAAGGACTCCAGGAATGTTGTCCCGAGGATGCGCATGAAACCCGCGCACACGACCCAGTCGGGGCTCCACGCGGCCACGGCCGCCGCAAGGCCCGCATCCCATGCGCGACGATCGGCGAAATCCTCCGGCTCGACGACCGCCGTCGGGATGCCGCGCTGCCGTGCCCGCTCGAGGCCCAGGGCATCCGGCCGGTCGGCAGCCACGCCCACGATCGCGTAGGCGCTTTGGCCCGCATCGAGAAGTGCCTGGAGGTTCGTGCCGCCACCGGAGACGAGGACGACCACGCGCGAGACCACGCGGCGAGCCTAGTGGCGACGGGTCAGCGGGTGCGCACCACGATGTCGCCGGCGAAGCGATCGGCGTAGCCGCGCAGGCGTCCCGAGCGGTCCCAGGCAGGCGAGAGGCCGACCACAAGGGTGATGAGCCAGGCGAAACCGCCGACCACCGGCAGGAATCCCACCGCACTGGCTGCGCCGTAGAGCAGCAGCCACCTCCGCATGGACACGCCCCACCCGGGGGCGCCGCCGGTATCGCTGCGCGCGCACCGGAGGCCGAAGCACCAACCGCCGAGGGTGCGGCCCCAGATCGCCATGAGCGGTACGACGTACAGCGCGGTGACGACGGCGAAGACTGCCAGCGGAATCCATGTCGGTTGGCCCGTGATGGCCACGGCGCTGCGGGTGCCGGATGCGTCGATGCGAACCTGCGTCGTGCCCGGCGCGGCGTGCAGCAGTGCCGCGCTGATCACTCCCGAGACAACGAGCAGGAGCACGAGATCGAGGGTGGCTCCCGCCACCCGGAGGGAGAGTGGCGCGAGGATCAGCCGCGGCGCGCTCTCCGGAGCGGACGCCCGACGCCGCGGCGCGGAGCGGGTTGCGCTACTCATGCTCTTCCGCCCCTGCGGGAGTGGTGACGCGCGACCACGGCACGACGGCGAGGGCTCCCAGGGCGATGAGCCCGGCCGCCATGAGTCCGACGAGCAGGGGCGACGGGCCCACGGCCGCCAGGCGCTCCGCGCCCAGGCCACCGGAGGCCGCGCGCGCCAGGATCGCCATGACGACTCCCGCGACCGCCGCCGACGCGAGAGCCGGGACGATGCCGGCAGTGCCGTGATAGCCCCGCCGTCGCAGCAGCCAGCCGACCACCGCGCCTGCCCCGACGGCCACGACCGGGAGCGCGATCCCGAAGGCGGGCGCCTCCCCCGGCAGCGCTGCCAGCATGGGCAGCCCCGGCAGAGTCGAGGGCGCCGCATCCGACAGGGGCGCGATGACGCTGTCGGATGCGATGGAGAAGCCAGGCCCGACGATGTAGGCGGCGCCCCAGATCACGGCGACCGGGAGGTAGGCCAGCGACAAGACCGTCAGCAGCACCGCGCCAGCGAGGTCGAGATGGAGCTCGCCGAGGAGGAGGCCGATATCGGCGAGGTGCAGCAGGAGCGCCGACAGAACCGCGAGGCCGCCCGCAGCCAGCAGCAGGGCCACCCCCGCAACCCCACCGGCGAGACTGTCGCGCACGACGAGCGGCATGCGCTCGCCCGGCCCGACATCGATGGCTCGCGCAACGGCGATGCCGGCGACGACCAGCGCGAGCGCGAGCCCTACGAGCAGGGCCACCGCCGGGGAGGCGCCCAGTTGTCGCGAGAGGACCGCGACCATCGCGTTGACGACGCCGAAGCCGAGCGCGCAGCTCACGGCGACGGAGATGCCCTCGCCGACTCGGGCGGCCGCCGAGGCGCCCGCGGCCCAGCGGGCCGCGAGGTAGACCAGGGCGGCGCTCAGCAAGCCGAATCCGAGGGGCGCCAGGCTCAGCGTGGTGCCATCGACCTCCACGGGGATGCCCTGGCCTGTCAGGTATCCGCCGGCCGCGGCCGCGAGCATGGCCGACCACTCCAGGGGAGCCCCCGGCGACAGCATCCAGGCGACCAGGGCAATGGCGCCGAGCGTCATCACGGAGAGGGCTGCGGCCGTGGCGCCCGCGAGCCCGCCTGCCACGAGGAGGGGCAGGGGCTGGCCCTGCTCCGACGGCCGCGAGCTCGGCGACGCGGCTCGGCCGCTGCGCCCGCGACTCACATCAAGGCTCACCGCCCAAGCCTCGCAGCCGGGCGCGACCGATCGCGGGAACGGCACGCCCGTCACTCGTGACTCAGCCGTGTTCGCACGGCCCAGCCGCGCGGGCACGGCCCAGCCGCGCGGGCGCGGGTCAGCCGCGCAGAATCGCGCGCATGAGGCGCGCCGTCTCACTGGGTGTCTGCCCCACTCGCACGCCGACCGCCTCGAGGGCCTCTTTCTTGGCCGCGGCCGTGCCGGAGGATCCGGACACGATGGCGCCCGCGTGGCCCATCGTCTTGCCCTCGGGGGCCGTGAAGCCCGCGACATAGCCGACGACCGGCTTGGTGACGTGCTCGGCGATGTATGCCGCGGCGCGCTCCTCGGCATCCCCGCCGATCTCGCCGATCATGACGATCGCCTGCGTGGCCGGGTCAGCCTGGAATGCGGCGAGGCAGTCGATGTGGGTGGTCCCGATGATGGGGTCGCCGCCGATGCCCACGCAGGTCGAGAAGCCGATGTCGCTGAGCTCGTACATCATCTGGTAGGTCAGCGTGCCCGACTTGGACACCAGGCCGATCGGGCCAGGCCCGGTGATGTCCGCGGGGATGATGCCCGCGTTGGACTGTCCGGGCGAGATGATCCCCGGGCAGTTGGGGCCGATGATGCGCGTTGTGCCCGCGTTCTGCGCGTACTGGAAGAAGCGCGCGGTGTCATGGACCGGCACGCCTTCGGTGATGACGACGCACAGTGGCACCTCGGCGTCGACGGCCTCTTCGACGGCCCCGCGCGTGAAGCGCGGCGGGACGAAGACCACCGAGACATTGGCGCCGGTGGCCACGACGGCCTCACGGACGTCGTTGAAGACGGGAATGCCGTCGACTGACTGTCCGCCCTTGCCCGGGGTGACGCCCGCGACGACCTGCGCGCCACTCGCGATCATGCGGCGGGTGTGCTTGGTCCCCTCCGAGCCCGTCATCCCCTGGACGAGGATGCGGCTGTCGGCATCGAGCCAGATCGTCATGATGCGCTCCCTGCGAGCTCGGCGACGCGACGGGCCGCGTCATCCATGGTCTCCACCATCTCCACGAGGGGATGGCCGAACTCCGCGAGGATCCGACGTCCCTCCACGGCGTTGTTGCCGTCAATGCGGCACACGATGGGCTTGGTCACGGGCATCCCGCGCTCCGCGAGCGCGCCGACGGCCTGCACGATGCCGTTGGCCACGGCATCGCAGGAGGTAATGCCTCCGAAGACGTTGACGAAGACCGCGCGCACGTCGGGATCGTTGAGCACGATGTCGAGGCCGTTGGACATCACGGCCGCGCTTGCCCCGCCGCCGATGTCGAGGAAGTTGGCGGGCCGGACACCCCCGAACTCCTCCCCCGCGTAGGCAACGACGTCGAGGGTGCTCATGACGAGGCCGGCGCCATTGCCGATGATGCCCACCTCACCGTCGAGCTTCACGTAGTTGAGGTCGAACTCCTGAGCGCGCAGCTCGATGGGGTCGGTCGCCTCGCGGTCCACGAGATCCGCATGGGACGCATGGCGGTAGTTGGCGTTGTCGTCGAGGGTCACCTTGCCGTCGAGTGCCAGCACGCGGCCGTCCTCCGAGAGCACCAGCGGGTTGACCTCGACCAGGGTCGCGTCCTCCTCGACCATCACCTTCCACAGCAGGACCAGGATGCGCGCGACCTCGGCCTGAATCTGCGTTGGGAACGCCGCAGCCTCGGCGATCTCACGTGCCTTGGCCTCGTCGACGCCGTCGAGAGCGTCGATCCGGATGAGGGCCAGTGCCTCGGGCCTCGTGGCGGCCACTTCCTCGATGTCGACACCGCCCTCGACGCTGGCCATCGCGAGGAATGCACGATTGGCACGGTCGAGAAGGAAGGAGACGTAGTACTCCTCCGCGATGTCCGTCGCCTCGGTCACCAGGACACGGCGTACGACATGGCCCTTGATGTCGAGGCCGAGGATGTCCTGCGCGCGGGCCTGTGCCTCGTCGGGATGGCCCGCGAGCTTCACCCCGCCGGCCTTGCCGCGGCCACCCGTTTTCACCTGCGCCTTCACCACGACGGCAGAGCCGATCTTGCGGGCCGCCTCGTGCGCAGCCTCGGGGGTGGTGCACACCTCGCCCGCGGTGACGGGAACGCCGTGCATGTCGAAGAGGTGCTTGGCCTGGTACTCATAGAGGTCCACGGGCAGTTCCTTCGGACGCGGGGTTAACGCTCGGGAGCCTACTGACGCGGGGACGCGCCACAGGCCCAGGGTCCGCGGCCGCGTGATCTCAGGCGCGCACCCCGACGTGGCCGGTCACCCAGTCCACGATCTCCTGCATGGGGGTCCCCGGCCCGAAGATCCGCGCCACGCCCATGTCCGTGAGGGCAGGGACATCGTCAGCCGGGATGATGCCGCCGCCGAAGACCACGATGTCCTCGGCTCCGCGCGCCCGCAGCTCGCCCATCAACTCCTCGAAGAGGACCAGGTGAGCGCCCGAGAGGACAGAGACGCCGATGGCGTCCGCGTCCTCCTGGATGGCCGCCTCGGCGATCTGGGCCGGGGTCTGGTGGAGGCCCGTGTAGATGACCTCGATCCCCGCGTCGCGCAGGGCCCGCGCGACGACCTTGGCCCCCCGGTCGTGACCGTCCAGCCCGGGCTTGGCCACCACCACCCGCAGAGGGCTTGCCATGGGGACTCCTCTCGACACTTCAGCTCCAGGGTAGGCGTGCGCGGCCGACACACCGACCGCAGGCTGGCCGCGACGACGCCGGCGCCCCCGGGCTAACGTCGGGGCGTGGCGACGGAGGCGCACGCGCAGCCGGGACCGGCCCGGACCCTGGTCCGTGCCGGTCGCACCTGGCTGTCCCCCTCGGCCATCCGCGGCCTCGCCGTCGAGACCGCCTGGGTCGCCACCCACCTCGCGATGTACCCCATGGGACTGGTGGAGGAGCGCGTCCGGCTCGAGCACGAGCGCCACTCCCTCGAGGGCCTCCCGCCGGCCCAGCGGGGGCTGCTCGTCGGGGACGTCGTAGCGGCGGGGACGCCCATCGTGCTGGTGCACGGCACCTTCGACAACCGCTCGATCTTCACGGTGCTGCGGCGCGGTCTCCGCAAGCGCGGTTTCGGCTCGACGTACGCCCTGAACTACAACGCGCTCACCGATGACATCCGTGGCGTGGCCATGCGACTCGGCGATCTCGTGCAGGACGTATGCGAGGAGACCGGACACGATCAGGTGCACGTCGTCGGCCACTCGATGGGCGGTCTCATCGGTCGCTACCTCGTGCAGCGGCTCGGCGGCGACGAGCAGGTGCACACGCTGGTCACCCTCGGCACGCCGCACCAGGGGACCCTGCCCGCGCACCTCGTGCCGATCACCGTCGCGCGGCAGATGCGCATCGGCGGCGACCTCATCACCGAGTTGGCCGAGCCGGCGCCGGGCTGCCGGACGCGCTTCCTGGTGCTGTGGTCCGATCTCGACCAACTCGTGATCCCACAATCCCACGGGAGGCTCGAGCACCCCGATCTGCGCGCGCGCAATGTCCTGGTGCGCGGCGTCGGCCACCTGTCGCTGCCCGTCGACGGTCGCGTCGTCCACGAGATCAGCACGACCCTGGCTCTGCGCGAGGATGCCGACGCGGACGACTAAAACGGACTTATTGCCCTTTAGTCGCTCTGAGTCACTCTAGTAACGGGCAAATTGGGTC
>JBPCSL010000090.1:0-5088 GCA_051007175.1 Candidatus Nanopelagicales bacterium | reverse complement strand
GCCGGCATGGCGGGGGATGAGAGCCATCTCATCGACATCCTCGCGTTCGATCCTGACCCCGCGGTGCGACGGTGCGTGGCGTTGCACCCGGGCCTGACCGCGCGCGGGCAGTGGGAGCTCGTGCGCGACCCCGATGCGACCATCCGGGAGCGCCTCGCGCGCAATGTCTGCGCCGAGCCGGAGATCCTCGAGCTCCTGGGCCGTGATCTCGATCTCGTCGTGCGGAGGTCCGTGGCCGCCAACGAGTCGACGCCGGAGGAGGTGCGCCGACGCCTGGCTCGCGATGCCCAGGCGTCCGTGCGGACCGCCGCCCGGCCCGCGCGCTCGCGTGCTCGATAAGAGCCGCAGCGCGCACCTGGCGGGAGGCGTGCGGACGGGATGAGGGCTGTCCTTCTGGGGCCCGTCCGTACGCCTCCACTCCGCGCTAGTCTCCGCGTGTGGCCACTGTCGACGATGTGCGCGCTGCCGTTTCCTCTTTGATGCCCGAGATTCGCGCCGACCTGGAAGCCCTGGTGCGGATCCCCTCGTGTGCATTTGCGGGCTTCCCTCGCGAGCCCGTGCAGCAGGCCGCTGCCGAGACAGCGCGTCTGTTTACCGATGCGGGACTGACGGCGGAGTCACTGCCCATTGAGGGCGGTGAGCCGGCGGTGGTAGCCCGGGGTGGCTCAGGCGCCCGACGCGTCCTTCTCTATGCGCACTACGACGTACAGCCCGCAGGGGATCTTGCGGCGTGGACGACGCCGCCGTTCGAGCCCACGATGCGCGATGGTCGACTTCATGGCCGCGGCGCCGCCGATGACAAGAGCGGCATCGTCATGCACGTGGGCGCTCTCAAGGCGCTGCGGCAGGCGCTGGGCACGGTGCCCGTCCAGGTGACGGCCCTCATCGAAGGTGAGGAGGAGTGCGGGGGTCCTCTCCCGCACTACGTCCTGGGCCATCCCGAGCTCGTGCAGGCCGACGCGATCGTCATCGGCGACGTCGGCAATCGAGCCGTCGGCGAGCCGACCTTCGTGACGGCGCTGCGCGGTCTCGTCGACTGCACGGTCGAGGTCAGGACGCTGCCTCGACCGGCCCACTCGGGGATGTACGGCGGGCCCGCGCCTGACGCGCTGCTCGCCCTCATCCGGATCCTCGACACCCTGCGCGACGAGAACGGCGATACGACCCTCATCCCCGGCTATGAGTGGCAGGGTGCCCAGGCGTCGGAGGCTGAGTTCCGCGAGGAGCTCGGGATGCGACCCGATCAGTCTCTACTGGGGACGGGTCCGCTCACGGACCGTCTCGTGTCGAGGCCCGCGGTGAGCGTGATCGGCCTGGACGCACCCCCGGTGGAGGGTGCGATCAATGCGGTCGTGCCCTATGCCCGGGCGAAGGTGTCGCTGCGGCTGCCTCCCGGCACGGATACCCAGGTGGCGATGGACACGCTATGCGAGCACCTTCGCTCCGCGGCGCCGTGGGGAGTGGACGTGACCGTGACGCCGGGGGAGCAGGGTCGTGGCTGCGCTATCTCGACGGATGGTCCTGCCTATGCAGCGGCGCGCTGGGCAATGGAGACGGCGTTCGGCAAGCGCTCGGAGGAGGCAGGCGAGGGCGGCAGCATCCCCCTGGTGGCCGCTCTCATGGACGTGGCCCCCCACGCGGAGGTCCTCCTCATCGGTGCCGAGGATCCCGGAGCGTTGATTCACGCGCCGAATGAGTCGGTGGACCTAGGTGAGCTGGAGAATATGGTCTTCGCAGAGGCGCTGTTCCTTGCCAGGCTGGGCGGGGCGCTGTAAGTCGCTGGCTGTAGATCGCTGGCGTGTCGCTCGCTGGCTTGGCTCTCGTCGGACAGGCCCTGCACCTCCGACGACAAGACCCCCGTCGCCTCGTGTCGTGAGGTCGCGGGGGTCGCATGTCGTGGTTGCTGCGCTCGTGCGGGTGCTGAGTTGATGATGCAGCAGTCCCTTAGCCCATGATGAGGAACCAGATCATGGTCCTTCTCCTTTCGTGATTGCGACAGGTATGTCGCGGTGTCGATGTCGGTCGTGTTCTGTTGTCGTGCCCTTGGCTGGGTGGATCAGAAGCCGTCCCACTCGTTCATGGCTCCCCTCCCTCTGTGTCGGTCTTCTCTGTGGTGTGTTGTTCTCTGGGCTGTGGTGCCGGCCGCTGGGCCGGCACCTTGGCGGGATCAGAATCCCCACATCTCCTCGTTCATTTCGGCCCCTCCCTTCTGCTTCTCGGTCTCTGTTTCCGTCCGTGTGGTTCCACCATAGCAGGTATTTAGGACGCTGTCCAATCAAGCCCCCGGGCGTGTCGCATGCCTGGGGCTGGGCCTGGGGTCGGGGCTGGGCCTGGGGCCGGGGCGGGGCCTGGGGTTGAGTCGGTTGGTGGGCCTGGGGCCTTGGCTGGGCCTGGGGTTGAGTCGGTTGGTGGGCTCGGGCCCGGGCCGGCGACGGGGCGTCGTGCGGGGTTCGCTGGCAGACTCGAAAGGTGGGCATCTTCAGCCGGCGCAAGCGCCATGCAGCCTGGGATCGGGGCTCGACCCGCGAGGACATCCGTCACCTAGAGGAGTTTGCGAAGTCCCGGCGTGGAGTCGAGGCGTACCTGGAGCCGGTCACCATGGCCACCGAGACGACGGTGGTGCTCGTGGCCGACGACGGTGAGTGGACCCGCCGCCGGGTGGAGACCCCCGAGGAAGCTCGCGACCTGGCGCGACGATGGGGAATCCCGATCTATGACACGCAGGCGGTTGGCTACCCACCGCGCATGCGGGCGTGGACCGAGCGCCACAAGCAAGAGCGCGGAACTCTCTAGGTCGGCGCTTCTCGGCTGACAATCCTGCTCATCGGGCCGATCTCCTCCGTGAGCGCTGATCGCGTCAGTCAGGCATTCGGCCGCCGTCAGAGCCGGTGGGGCGCCGCTCGTGCAGCAGGTCCGGATAGCTCGGGTAGGAGTGCCCGGTCTCCGTCGACACCCACGCAAGGTTGCCCGCCTCATCGGTATCGATGACGAAGTGCCCCGCCGTGATGACCAGATGATCAGGACCGCACACGCCATGGACGTTGTCGGGGCTCGTGTTGGTGCCGTCAAAGTCGATCGCGTGGTCCAGTTGATGATCGCTGGCGGGTCGACTGCAGGTATCGGCCGTACAGGTGAGGTCGCGTCCAGCGACAAGGTCGCGGAGGGCCCTGCTGGGCCGGTAGCGCGTGGATCCCGCCTCGATGATGCGGCGGGACTCATCGTCGATGAGCCAACGCCGCCACTTGTCACTGTCGGCCAGGAGCTCGCGCGCGATGGGCGCAGGGACCCATCCGTAACCCGGCACAAATCCTGGCTCGTCGGCCATGCCGAGGGCCGTGGGGAGATCGATGATGATGGCGGCCTGCGGGGCTGGGCGGCTGCCGGGGGCGTGCACGCGGGGGCCTGTCCAAGGATCTGCTTCGGCAACCTTGCCCGAGGGAGTGTGGAAGTCGCTGTGGACAGAGTCCGCCGACGTGCCATCGGATGCGTGCGCGCCAGGCAGCAGCGTACCCGCATCCATTGCCTCTTCGAGACGACGGATCGCCTCGAGGAGCGCGTCCACGCGCAGGGCGCTGAGAAGACTGTCTTCGCCACGGAGCGTTTCCCCGCGCTCGGCCGCCGCGGTCATGAGGACCGTGCGGTGGGCTCGCGCCAGCTCCGTGAGGCGCCGATGGGCCTCCGTGATGGCCTGGAAGGGCCCCGTGACGGCGAGTCGCGCCTGTCCGTCGGCGAGATTCCACAGGGTGACCTCGCGGTGCGCTGCCCGCTCCTTCATCCGCTCGGCGCTGCCCGCGGCATCGTGACGGGCGAGTGACTTGCGGATCCGGTCGGTGAGTCGGCGCGGATGATCGATCGCGGCGTGGGGCACGACGTCGGCGAACACTCGCTCGCGCAGAGGCGCAGGCACGCTTTCGAGCTCCTTCTCGGCCACGCGCAGGTGGCCATATCCCCATCGCCCCGCCAGGGCCTCGCCCACAGCGGGGCGCAAGGACTCGAGCAGGAATCGCGCCCCGTGGATGCGCCGCCCCGCCGTGCGCGGAGACACGCGCATCGCCATGCTGACCTCCAGGGTGACGGCACGCTCACGCACCTCCCACGCCTCGTCGCGCGCCTGGGCTTCGATGCGCTCACGCTCGCGGAGTGAGGCGCCTGAGCCGAATTCGGCGACATCGCCGCGGACGCGAGCCTCGACCTCTGTGGCAACCCAGCCGCCGGAGGGGCCGGCTACGGCCGCGGTGGCGAGGGATTGCATCGCTTCGACCCAGGCGGCGCAGGCGGCCATGGACTTGAGGAAGCGGACGCGATCGTGGGCGTTGAGTCCTGCAAGATCGATGCGTTGGAGCACGGAAAGAGCTTGTCCGCTGGCGCCGGCGTCCTCAGCTGTATTGAGAAGGAGCCTGTCGCGCTCGGTCGACTGAGAAGGCGGAGCGGACAGTGCGGCATCGACGGGGTCTCGCGCAACGGTGACCGGAGGCGTCGTTGCCGGATGCGTCATCGAGGGTGATTCGAGTGTGGGTCGGGGGGTCATGCGATGACATTAGGTAGGTGGTCTGACATCGGGGGAGTCGTTGTGTGCGTTGTCCACAGGTAGGCGTGCATGCGTGTTGGCGACCTTGCCAGCGAGATGAATGTGGAGTGACGCACGAGCGCGGTGGACGCAGCCTGTTGCTCGGCGCAGCCTGTTGCTCGGCGCAGCCTGTGGCCCCATGCGAGTTGGCTCGTATCCACAGGCGGCGGTGCATGCGTGCTGGCAACCTTGCCACCACCTTGAATATGTCGAGGTGCAACTGTCGACGTAGATGTCGAGGTGCGCCGGTCGATGCACGCGCGTGCGATGGCGGTTTTGGGCGCACGCTTCCATCCACAGGTACCGGTGCATGTGTGCTGGCAACCTTGCCCACGAGGACCTGGCCCGCCGATGAGGTCTTGGCACTCCGATGCGGTCATAGGCCACCGATGAGCGCCCTCCCGCTCGGCGCCTTCCCAGGACCTCCCTCGACGATAAGCGACTCCCGCCACGACCGGCGATATCGCTACCCTCCCTCTATGTCGTACGTCGATCCCGAGGCCGTGGAGGCCTACGCCCGG
>JBPCSL010000089.1:0-11447 GCA_051007175.1 Candidatus Nanopelagicales bacterium | reverse complement strand
ACTCCATCACAACTTTAGGTGGGGGTGTAGCCTATGCCCGGGCCCCACTGTCGTTCTCTGACTGCTAGACGCCCGCGGCGGTCGCCACGGCGCGCTTGGTGAGCACCTTGGCGAGGTGCTCACGGAACTCGGCCGACGCATGGAGGTCGCTCGTCGGTCGCGTGCCGTCGGTGGCGTTGGCCGAGGCGGCCGCGATCGCATCCGTTGACGCGGAGGCGCCCGCGAGGGCGGACTCCACCGAGCTCGCCCGCACGGGGCACGGCCCCATGTTGGTGAGCGCCACGCGGGCCTCGGTGATCGTGCCGTTCTGGCGCTTCACCGCGGCAGCGACGCCGACCGTGGCCCATGCCTGGGCGGTGCGGTTGAACTTCTCGTAGTGGCAGCCCCAGCCGTCTCCGAGCTTGGGCACCTTGATGGCGACGAGGATCTCATCGGGCTCGAGGGCGCTCGTGAAGTAGTCCACGAAGAAGTCCTTCGCGGCGATCTCACGGCGCCCCTTCGGCCCCTGCGCCACCATCACGCAGTCGAGCGCCAGCGCCGCCGTCGGCAGGTCGCCGGCCGGGTCGGCGTGGGCGAGCGAGCCGCCGAGCGTGCCGCGGTGCCGGATCTGCGGATCCGCCACCGTGGCAGCCGTCATGGCGAGCAGGCTGGCATTCTGCTTCACGAGGGCGTTGTTCATGACCTCGTGATGCGTGGTGTTGGCGCCAATGAGGACGTGGTCGCCACCGTCGGAGACGCCGTTCATCTCGGCGATCCCGCCGACGTCGACGAGCACCGTCGGGGCCGCCATGCGCAGCCGGAGCACCGGCATGAGGGACTGCCCGCCGGAGATGACCTTGGCGTCCTCGCCACCGGCGACGAGGGCCTGGACGGCCTCATCGACTGTGCTCGGCTTGGTGTAGTCGAAAGCGACGGGAATCACTTCGCACCTCCCTGGGCGTTCTGGATGGCCCGCCACACGTTCTCGGGCGTGGCCGGCATCTTGACGTCGGTGACCCCCATCGGGCGAAGGGCGTCCACGATCGCGTTGATGATGGCCGGCGTGGAGGCAATGGCCCCCGCCTCGCCGACGCCCTTGGTCCCGAGGGGATGGGTGGTCGACGGGGTGACCGTGCTAGCGGTCGTGAAGCTCGGCAGGTCCGCCGCGCTCGGGATGAGGTAGTCCGCCAGGCTGGCCGTCAGCAGGTTGCCGTCGGAGTCGTACTCCACCCCCTCGTAGAGGGCCTGCGCGATGCCGCAGGCGAGCCCGCCGTGCACCTGGCCCTCGACGATCATGGGATTCACCTGGACGCCGACGTCGTCGACGCAGACGTAGGAGCGAATCTTCGCCTTGCCCGTCTCGGTATCGACCTCGATGGCGCACAGGTGTGTGCCGTGCGGGTAGGAGAAGTCGTCCGGGTCGACGGTCGCCTCCGCCTGCAGGGTCGGCTCGACGCCGTCCGGCAGGTTGTGGGCCGTGAAGGCCTCGAAGGCCACCGCCGCGAGCGGCTGTGACTTCGCCGGGTCGCCCTTCACCCGGAAGGCGCCCTGGATGAACTCCAGGTCGTCGGGCGAGCACTCGAGCTGGTGGGCCGCGATGATGCGGGCCTTCTCGACGAGCCGCTCGGCCGCCTTCTTGATGGCCTGGCCGCCGACCGCGAGCGAACGCGAGCCGTAGGTGTCCATGCCGTAGGGAGCGCGCCCGGTGTCGCCGTGCACCACCTCGATGTCGTCGACGGGAACGCCGAGGATGCTCGAGGCGATCTGGCTCCAGGCCGTCTCATGGCCCTGGCCGTGAGGCGATGTGCCGGTGATGAGCTCGATCTTGCCGGTGGGCAGGGCGCGGATCGTGCAGTGCTCCCACCCTCCCGCGACGTACTTCAGGGCGCCCAGCGTGCGTGACGGCGCAAGGCCGCACATCTCGGTAAAGGTGGAGATGCCGATGCCGAGCTGGACCGGGTCACCGGAGGCACGACGCTGCTCCTGCTCGGCCCGGAGAGCGTCGTAGCCCAGGAGATCCAGGGCACGAGCCGTCGCGGCCTCGTAGTTGCCGGTGTCGTAGGTGAGCCCGGCGATCGTCGTGTAGGGGAACTCCTCGTGGGTGATCCAGTTCATCTCTCGCAGCTTCATCGGGTCCATGCCCAACTCGGCCGCCAACTCGTCCATGATCCGCTCAATGGCGAACGTCGCCTCCGGTCGCCCGGCGCCGCGGATAGCGTCGGTCGGCGTCGTATTGGTGAAGACGCCGGTGCAGAAGAACTCGTAGGCGTCCATCTTGTAGATGGCGGGGTACATGAACATGCCCAGCAGCGGGATGCCCGGCGTGATGATCTGCAGGTAGGCGCCCATGTTGGCGAGCAGGTCCACCTTCATCCCGATGAGCTTGCCGTCCTTGGTCGCGGCGATCGAGATGTCCTGGATCTGGTCGCGCCCATGGTGGGAGGCGACCATGTCCTCGCTCCGGGTCTCGTTCCACTTGACGGGGCGGCCGAGGTGTCGGGCGATCTGCACGGCGAGGACCTCCTCGCGGTACAGCTGGAGCTTGCCGCCGAATCCGCCGCCGACGTCGGGCGCGACGATCCGTAGGGAGTTCTCGGGCAGGCCCGTCACGAGCGCCATGAGCACGCGCAGGACGTGCGGGATCTGCGTGGATGACCAGACGGTCATCTCATTGCTCATGCCCATGGGGGAGGCCACGACGGCGCGCGGCTCCATGTAGCCGGCGATGATGCGCTGGTTGATGAAGCGGCGCTTCACCACGACGACGTCGTCGCCGGCGGCCTTCACGGCGGCCTCGAACGATCCCTCGCCCGTGGGCTTCAGCGGGAAGTCGTAGCAGCGGTTGGTGCCGAGGCTCCCGTCTGCAGCGTCGTGGACGGCGACGGAGCCGTGTGCCAGGGCCGCCTCCATATCGATGACGGCGGGCAGAGGCTGGTACTCCACTTCGATGGCGTCGAGGGCGTCGGCCGCGGCGTACTTGTTGTTGGCGATGACGACCGCCACGCAGTCGCCGACGTGGCGGACCTTGTCGACGGCGAGAGCCGGGAAGGCCGGCATCTGGATGTCGTCGGTCACCGGCCACACGCAGGGGATGGCCCCGTTGAGGTCCCCGAGCTCCTTGGCGCTGTAGGCGGCCACGACATGCGGTCGCTTCAGGGCCGGCGAGACGTCGATGCTCGTGATCTTCGCGTGTGCCATGGGGCTGCGCAGGATGGCCATGTGCAGGGTGCCCGGGAGCTGGATGTTGTCGGTCCAGTTGGTCTGGCCGTGCAGCAGGCGGGCGTCTTCCTTGCGGCGAATGGGGCGCCCGATCATGTCGGAAGCCGCGGTCTCCATGGTGTCGGTCACTTCGTGCCTCCCATCAGCTCAGCGGCGAACTGAACCGACTTCACGATGTTGTGGTAGCCGGTGCAGCGACAGAGGTTGCCCTCGAGGCCCTCGCGGATCTCCTCCTCGGAGGGGTTGGGGTTCTCGCCGAGCAGATCGACCGTCGAGATCACCATGCCGGGCGTGCAGTAGCCGCACTGCAGGCCGTGGCACTCCTTGAAGGCGATCTGGACGGGGTGCCAGTTGTTCTCGCCCTCGGCGAGTCCCTGGACGGTCGTGATGGTGGCGCCGTCAGCCTGGACGGCGAGGACGCTGCACGACTTGATACTGCGACCGTTGAGAAGGACGGTGCAGGCGCCGCAATTGGAGGTGTCGCATCCCACCACGGTCCCTACGCGCCCGAGATCTTCGCGCAGGAAGTGGACGAGTAGGCGGCGGGGCTCCACCTCGGCTTCGTAGACCTCACCGTCGACGGTGAGGCTGATAGGCACGTGGCTCATGGCTCTCCCGGGGAATCCCGGCGCCCGAGGGCGCCGACCCGCCTAACGGCAGGCAAGGCCGACGCTAGGGGAATTGGATCCCGACTGGGAGGGGAATGACCGACTTGGGGGTGCCCCTCCGGCAGGCGGGGCCGATAGCGTGGAGCCGACCTTCGCAGTCCGGCCGCCGACCCCCGGGAGGATCGATGTCCACCACCCCGCCGCCCCCGCCTCAGCCGCCCGCGGCTCCGCCCCCTCCGCCCCCCGCGGCGCCTCCGCCTCCGCCCGGCATGCCAGCCGGGGCCTCGGGCCAGCAGAACGGCATGGGCGTCGCGGCACTGGTCCTGGGCATCCTCGGCCTGGTCGGCTGCATCCCCTACATCGGCAGCATCCTCGGCATCATCTTCGGCGTCATCGGCATGCGCAATGCCCGAGAGGGGCGTGCGAGCAACGGGGGCATGGCGAAGGCCGGCTTCATCATCGGCATCATCGGCCTCGTCCTCGCGGTGATCGGGACGATCCTCTACATCATCCTCATCGCCGTGGCCGTGACGCAGGACCAGACCAACACCAACAACATCCAGGACTTCAACAGCATGATGAGCGAGCTCAACAGCATGACCGCCCAGTAGTGAGCTGGTCCCGCGGCGCTACTGTGTCGGACGTGAGCGAGGTCCCTGAGAGCGAGGCGCCGGTGGCCCCGGTCGACGACGTCGCCGCTCCGGCACCCGAAGGGTCGAAGCCGTCCTGGATCGGCATCTGGGCCTTGGTCCTGTCCCTCCTCGGGCTCGTCGGGATCCTGCCGATCCTCGGCAGCGTCCTGGGGCTCGTGTTGGGGCGCGTCGGCATACGCCGGTCGACAGAGCGACCTGTCCGCGGGGGCCGCGGGCTATCCCTGGCGGCGTTCATCATCGGCCTGGTGACCCTGACGGTCATCGCCCTGGGGTGCGCGGCGTACGCCCTCATCGTCGCCTTCGCCGGCACCTGACTACTCTCCCGATATGCCCGCGGCACCCCGCCCCGTCCTCGTCGTGGACTTCGGCGCGCAGTACGCGCAGCTCATCGCCCGTCGCGTCCGCGAGGCCCACGTCTACTCCGAGATCGTGCCCCACACGGCGACCGTGGCGGAGATGGTCGCGCGCGACCCGGTGGCCATCGTGCTGTCCGGCGGGCCCTCCAGCGTCTACGCCGAGGGAGCCCCCTCCGTGGACCCCGCCCTCTTCGACGCCGGCATCCCGGTGTTCGGCATCTGTTACGGATTCCAGGCCATGGCGCAGGCCCTGGGCGGCACCGTCGAGCGCACCGGCTTGAGCGAGTTCGGCGGTACGCCGCTCACCGTGGCCGCGGCCGACAGTCAGCTCTTCGCGGGGCTGCCCCGGGAGCAGTCCGTGTGGATGTCGCACGGCGACTCCGTCACCGAAGCCCCACCGGGATTCCAGGTGACGGCCTCGAGCGCGGGGGCGACCGTGGCGGCCTTCGAGGATGTGTCCCGGAGGCTTGCGGGGGTGCAGTTCCACCCCGAGGTCGCCCACACTGCCCAGGGTCAGCGGGTCCTCGAGCGATTCCTCCATGACATCGCCGGGTGCGAGCCCGCCTGGACGACATCGGGCGTCATTGAGGAGCAGGTCGCGCGCATTCGGGACCAGGTGGGCGACGGGCTGGTGATCTGCGGCCTGTCCGGCGGCGTGGACTCCGCGGTCGCCGCCGCCCTGGTGCAGCGCGCGGTGGGAGACCAGCTCACCTGCGTCTTCGTCGACCATGGTCTCCTGCGTGCCGGTGAGGCCGAGCAGGTGGAGCGGGACTTCGTCGCGGCCACCGGAGTCCGGCTGGTCGTCGTCGATGCCCAGGAGCGCTTCCTCACCGCCCTGGCCGACGTGTCGGATCCCGAGACCAAGCGCAAGATCATCGGCCGGGAGTTCATCCGCGTCTTCGAGGACGCGGCGCGCGCGATCGTCGCGGAGGCGGGGGAGCACGGCCGCACGATCGACTTCCTCGTGCAGGGCACGCTCTATCCGGACGTCGTGGAGTCCGGCGGGGGCACGGGGACGGCCAACATCAAGAGCCATCACAACGTCGGCGGCCTTCCCGACGACCTGGCCTTCACCCTGGTGGAGCCCCTGCGCACGCTGTTCAAGGACGAGGTGCGCCAGGTCGGGCTCGAGCTGGGCCTGCCGCCCGAGATCGTGTGGCGCCATCCCTTCCCAGGTCCGGGCCTGGCCATCCGCATCGTCGGCGCGGTCGACGCCGACCGGCTGCGCATCCTGCGGGCAGCCGATGCCATCGCGCGCGAGGAGCTCACGGCGGCCGGCCTCGACCGGGATGTGTGGCAGTTCCCCGTCGTGCTGCTCGCCGACGTCCGCAGCGTGGGCGTGCAAGGCGATGGCCGCACCTACGGACATCCCATTGTGCTGAGGCCCGTGTCGAGTGAGGACGCGATGACGGCGGACTGGTCGCGCCTGCCCTACGACCTCATCGCGCGGATCTCCACCCGCATCACCAATGAGGTGCGCGACGTCAATCGCGTCGTGCTGGACGTGACGAGCAAGCCCCCGGGGACCATCGAGTGGGAATGAGGTCGGCAGAGCCGCCCTCCATCCCACTCTCGATCCTGCCCGACCTTTCATTGAGCGCCTTTCACCCTCGAATGGGTCGCTCACCTGCGGCGTTTCGCCTCCAAGTGGTCGCCGGTTGGAGGGTGAAAGCGGGAGGGGAGTCGGGAAGGGTAGGTATGTTCGCTGCGCCGTGGTGCCATCCTGTCGGCCACGGGTGCGAGCCCAGGCCCCACGTCACATCACCGTGTCGATCGAACGGGAGTGATGACTCGTCGGCAGCGGGAGTGATGACTCGTCGGCAGCGGGGGTGATGACTCGTCGGCGAGGCGGTGCTGCTTCCCCACCTGCGCTCGCTAGCCTGAGTGCGTGGAATTCGTCTACAACCTGCTCCTCGTCCTGCACTTCGTCGGCCTGGCCGCCCTCCTCGGCGGGTTCATCGTGCAGATGTCCTCACCCGACAAGGGCGTCAATGCGGCCATGCTGCACGGCGCCCTCACTCAGTTGGTGACGGGTGTGCTCATGGTGGGCATCCTCGAGGCGGGCCTTCTGCCCGACGAGACGGCCAACATGCCGAAGATCACGGCCAAGCTCGCCATCGTGGTCATCATCACGGTGCTGGCCTTCATCGGGCGCCGGCGCACGCCGCCGCAGGTCGGACTGTGGGGCGTGATCGGCGTACTGACGCTGACGAACGTCGTGATCGCGGTCTTCTGGAACTAGCGGATCAGGGGACGGCGACGACCTTGAACGACTCGGCCAGCCGGCCCTCGGGCAGCCCTGCCTGCTGAGCGCCCATCGTCGCCCACTGGGTGATGCGCTCCTCGAGGTCGTCCATGTGCCCGGTCTGGCTCTCGTGCGCGCGAAGGGCAGCGATCTTCTTCGCGAACTGATCGGTGATGTCCACCGCATGGGTGGGATCAGGGGACGCCATGACCCACACGTCGTGGACGGTCCAGGCCTCCAGCCCCTCGTCGTTGAGCAGGGAGGGATGGGCGAAGGGATTGCGCGCATCCGGGTAGACCGCGAAGATCGCCCCCTCTCCCGCTGCCATGTGATCGGGATGGGACGCGGGAAGGCGAGCCCAGTTGCGCTCGGGGGACTGGATGAGGATGCGCTGCGGACGCACCTGCCGGATCACCCGACTGATGTCTCGCCGCAACTGGTGCGACACCTCGAGTTCTCCGTCCCGATACCCCAGGAAGCGAACATCGGTAACGCCGAGGCACGCAGCGGCCGCGACCTGCTCGGCCCGCCGGATCCGGGGAATCTCCGACCGCGGGACTGCCGGGTCGAAGCCGCCCGCGTCGCCGTCGGTGATGATGCAGTAGGTCACCTCGGTCCCCTGGTCGACCCAGGAGGCGATGGTGCCGGCCGCCCCGAAGTCGACGTCGTCGGGATGGGCGGTGACCACGAGGGCACGCTCCACTGTGGGAGCGGCAACGGTGTCGAGCACAGGGCCTCCGGGTCCGTGAGGGGAATAGCGTGAGCACAGGGGAGTTTCCTGGGGAAACGCCCGAGTCAGGAGGGGCTGGTGAGGCGCCAGGGGCTACCTTGGGGGGCGTGCGTCTCAGCCCCGGCCTCCTCGCGCCCCATCCTAGGGGTCCCGTGCGCCGGCGACTGATCGCCTCGGCAGCCGCAGCGGCCGCCCTCGTGGCGGGGCTCCTGGTGGCGGCGCCCGCGAGCGCCGCTCCCATCGGCGAGGCCGACCACAGCCCGGTCTCCGACGATCACGGCCACGGCCAGCCGGGCGGGGATGGCATCGCCCCGGCCTCTGGCACCTCCCAGGACGACTCGGCTCCCGCGGGTGGCAAGAAGGACGGCGCGAAGAAGGACGACCCGAAGAAGGACACCCCGCTCCCGCCCGTCCCGCCGCCCACCATCCCCGCCAACCTCCCGGCCGAGGTCGATCCGCTCGCGAGCTACCAGGGGCAGTACATCTGCAGCCCCGAGCCCAAGCCGGGCGCGGAGAAGATCGCCGCGCTCATCCGCGCGACGTACGTCGAATCCTCCGACATCTGGATCCCGCGCGACTGCAATGAGGGCGGTCGCAGCGAGCACAAAGAAGGCCGGGCCATCGACTGGATGATCAACCACGCGATCCCCGAGCAGAACGCCCAAGCGCAGTCATTCCTCGACTGGCTGCTCGCCACCGACGCCAATGGCAATGAGTTCGCGATGGCTCGCCGCCTCGGCATCATGTACATCGGGTGGAACAACGAGATCTGGGAGTCTTACACGCGGCAGTGGACCGAGCTGAAGGGCTGCTACAGCACTCCCGGCTCCGACTACGACACCTATTGCCACCGGGACCACATCCATCTGTCGCTGTCCTGGGATGGCGCGGCGGGCCAGACCAGCTTCTGGGGCGGTACGCCGACCCCCGCGCCCTTCTGCTCGGCCTCGCGCACGCCGTCGAGCACCCCGGCGGACCCGGGCGCCGGCCTGAGTTTCGTGCCGGTGGCGCCAGAGCGGGTCCTGGACACCCGCACCGGCCAGGGACTCAACGGGTCACCGTGCCGGCTCGCGGCCCAGTCCAGCGGCGGGCCCGGCTCGCCCGTGGTCGTCGACCTGTCGAAGCGCAAGGGCTCCCCGAGCGCCGACGCCCGGGCGGTCGCACTTCGCGTCACCACCCAGGGATCGAACTCACCGGCGACCTTGCGCACCTCGACGGGTGGCGCGCTGGACTCCGTGGTCGTCAACGGGCGTCGCGAGAGCGTCACGATCCTGCCCGTGGCCAGCGATGGCAGCATCGCCCTCACCACGGACTCGGGCGCCACCCAGGTGTCGGTCGACGTCATCGGGTACTTCGTCCCGCCGGACGCGCCGTCGGCCAGCGCGGGAGGACGCATCCTTCCGCAGAGTGACGCGATCGCCTACGACTCCACCGCGCTCAAGCAGCCGCTCCAGCCCGGCGAGAAGCGCGTGATCGACGTGAGCGCCGCATCGACATCGGGCGGTCCGCCACCGGGCGCCCTGCTCTCGGTGACCGCGACGGGGGCCGCCAGCTCGGGGCAGCTGGTCATCAGGCGCACGGGCGACAAGCGGACCGCCGCGACACCCGTGCTCTCCTACCGGCGCAACGACACCGTCACGACCACGTTCCTGGCGGCCCTCGATGCCGACGGGCATGTCGCGGTGGTCAACATCGGTACCGGACCGGTCGACGTCATCCTGGGCCTGCAGGCGTCCGCCGTCCGCTCACCGGACCTTGGCGCTCTTCTCGTGCCGGTCAAGCCGGCGACCGTGCGCGAGAAGCGCACGACGCTGGCCCGGGTCGTCGACGGACCTCCTGCCAAGCCGGCAGCGACCTCGATGACCGCGGAGCGCGAGCGACTTGCCCCGCGCGCCACGTCAACCGTCGACGGCGCCACGGCTGCGATCCTGCAGGTGCGCGTCAGCGCGGCGAAGAAGGGCGGCTCGGTCGTCTTCTGGTCCCTCGCCGAGCCCACGACGCCCTCGATGGTCGTGCCGCGGCAATCCACGGTCTCGGGACTCGTCGTCGTGCCACTCAACGTCGATGGCACGCTCCAGCGCACGGTGGTCGGCAACCTGACCGTCGACGCGCGCGTCGTCGCCTATCTGCGCTAGTCCCGACGTACCGTCGATTCATGCGCATCGTCCTCATCTCGGCCCTGGTGGTCGCGCTGGCGGGCATCTCGGCGCCCTCGGTCGCGGCCGCCCCGGACACCTGCGGGTGGTCCGGCGCCGTCAACCCCCTCATCGCGAAGGCTGACCGGCGCGTCACCCGCATGGACTTCACCGCGGACGCGGTGTCCGCCTACGGCAAGGGCGCCCAGGTCAGCGCGATCTCCCGCCTGGAGGTCGACCTGGCGGCGCCGACCGTCGGGGAGGTGAGGCCGTCGGATGCCGCGGGGCTCACGAGCAATGCCGTGATGTACCGGCTCACGGTCACCACCAAGGGCAGCGGCGACGAGATCGCATCGGTGGCACTGCGCTTCACCGGCCTGAGCAACCGCTCCGCGTCCTTCCAGCCGCGGAGTTGGGTGGGCACGGTGGGATTCGAGGAGCCCGCGATCGATGCTCCCCAGGCCCTGCGCATGGCCGAGAGGTTCCGGCGTGCGCACGCTGATCGCTTCCCGCTGGAGAACCCGCTGGCGGGCATGCAGTTGATGCAGGCCACCACGCGTCCTCCCGACTTCGGCAAGCTGCGCTGGTTCGTCGACTACGAGGTGGCGCCCGGCGTGAAGCAGACGCTGGCCGTCTACATGAACGGCACCGTCAAGGTCGCCGTGCCCTGAGCGTCGTCGGTCCCACGACGTACGATCGGCCGGTGCCCGAGCTCAATCCCGCCCAGTTGGAGGCGGTGACCCATCGCGGTACGCCGCTCCTCGTGGTCGCGGGCGCCGGATCGGGCAAGACGCGCGTGCTGACGCAGCGCATCGCCCACCTCATGAGCGACGGGGGCGTGCGGCCCACCGAGATCCTCGCAATCACCTTCACCAACAAGGCCGCTCGCGAGATGGCCGAGCGCGTGGCCGCCCTCGTGGGCCCCGCCTCGCGGGCCATGTGGGTGATGACCTTCCACTCCGCGTGCGTGCGCATCCTGCGTCGTGAGGCCGGGCGGCTGGGCATCTCGACCTCCTTCTCCATCTACGACGCCGCCGATTCGCAGCGGCTGATGTCGATGGTCCTGCGCGACCTCGGGCTGGATCCCAAGCGGCATCCGCCGCGCGCCTTCTCCTCCCGCGTCTCCCAGCTGAAGAACGAGCTGGTCGACGAGGAGACCTTCGCCCGGCGGGCGGAGACACCGGCCGATCAGGCCCTGGCCGAGGCCTACGCGGAGTACCAGCGTCGCCTTCGCCGCGCCAATGCCTTCGACTTCGACGACCTCATCGCCGTCACGGTCGCCCTGTTCGAGCTCTTTCCCGATGTCGCCGAGCACTACCACCGGCGCTTCCGGCATGTGCTCGTCGACGAGTACCAGGACACCAACCATGCGCAGTACATGCTGGTGCGCCGCCTCGTCGGCGACGGCAGCGATGGCATCCCGCCGGCCGAGCTGTGCGTGGTGGGCGATGCCGACCAGTCCATCTACGCCTTCCGGGGCGCCACCATCCGCAATATCGAGGAGTTCGAGCGCGACTTCCCC
>JBPCSL010000088.1:0-15387 GCA_051007175.1 Candidatus Nanopelagicales bacterium | reverse complement strand
CTCGGGGGCGCGCGGTCCCGAGCTTGTGCGCCATGTCGCGCGCCTCCGCGGCGCGCCGGAGACCGCCGACGCCGTGATCGAGCGGCTGGGGGTCGCGGCTCTCGGCCGCACCACGGTGCGCCGGCTCTCCGGTGGCGAGCGGCGGCGCGTCAGCCTTGCCTGCGCCCTCGTCGGACATCCCGACCTGGTGGTGCTCGACGAACCGACCGCAGGCCTCGACCCCCGCGGTCGCGTCATCGTCTGGGAGACCATCCGCGCGCTGCGCGACTCCGGCACGACGGTGCTGCTGAGCACCCATCTCCTCGACGAGGCCGAGTCGCTCAGTGATCGCATCGCCATCGTGGCGCACGGTCGCTGCGTCGCCCAGGGCACGCTGGCGCAGCTCACCAGTGCGGGCAGTGACGTCCTGTCGTTCGAGGCGCCGGTGCACCTCGACACCCTCTCCCTGGCTACCGCGCTGCCGGAGGGTTGCGACGCGGAGGAGGTGTCGCCGGGCCGCTATCGCGTCCGCGGGCCGATAGACCCGCATGTTCTCGCCACCGTCACGTCCTGGTGCGCCCAGCACGGCGTCATGCCGCGCAACCTGCGCACCGGGGGCACCTCACTCGAGGACCTCTTCTGGGACCTCACCGCGGGCGCGGAGGAGACATCGTGAGCCGCGCCGCGCTCGTCTCTGCGCAAGCCGGATTCGACCTGCGCCTCGTCATGCGCAACGGCGAGCAGATCCTGCTCACCATCCTCATTCCCGTCGTGCTGCTCCTGGGCCTCACGCTGACGCCTCTCGTCTCCCTCGACGTGCCCAGTGGATCCGCGCGCGTCGATGCGGCCCTGGCGGGCGTCCTCGCGGTCGCCGTCCTGTCGAGTGCCTTTACCTCGCTGGCCATCTCCATCGGCTTCGACCGCCGCTCAGGCGCACTGCTCATGCTCGCCACGACTCCCCTGTCGCGCAGCGCCATCCTCGTCTCCCGCTGCCTGGCCACCCTCGTGGTCGTGCTCCTGCAGGTGATCGTCCTGTCGATCACAGCCCTGGCGCTGGGGTGGCGGCCGGGCATCGGATCTGTCCTCGCGCTGCTCGTCATCGTGGTGGCGGCCGTGGCCTTCGGTGCCCTGGGCTTCGCTCTAGGCGGCGCCGTCCGTGCCGAGGCAACGCTCGCCGTCGCGAACGGCATCTTCATCGTGGCCCTGCTGGCGGGAGGCACGGCACTCCCCGTGTCGACGCTGCCAGGGCCACTCTCCGCCATCGCGGAATGGCTCCCCACCGCCGCTCTCGGCGATGCCCTGCGCTGCCTCCTCGCCGGCGCAACTGGCAACGTCGGCGTCGACATGCTGACCCTGCTCGCGTGGGGGGCCGCGGGGGCACTCATCGCCGCGAGGACGTTCCGCTGGGACTAGCAATAGGCTGGACGCATGGCGACCCCGGTTCCCGTGGACCCACGCGCCCCGCGATGGCTTCGCGGCATCTTCTGGGCCAATCTCGTCGCCCAGATGGCCATCGTCGTGACCGGCGGCGTCGTCCGCCTCACGGGCTCTGGTCTCGGCTGCCCCACCTGGCCTGAGTGCGTCGAGGGCTCCTACGTCCCCACGTCCCGGCAGGAGGAGGCCTGGCACAAGTACGTGGAGTTCGGCAATCGCACCCTCACCTTCGTGCTGGGGATCCTCGCGATCGCGGCGATCGTCGGCGCCCTCCTGTGGTGGCGGCGGTCACGGCGAACGCCGGTCCTCCTCCTGGCCGCGCTCCCCCTCCTCGGCACTGTCGCCCAGGCCGTGCTCGGTGGCATCACAGTGCTCACGGGGCTCAATCCCTGGGTCGTCGCCGCGCACTTCCTGCTCTCCATCGGGATCATCGCGGGATGCGTGGTGCTCGTCGGACGATCCGGTGAGACCGGGGACCTACCGGTGACGCCCCTGGTGCGCCCGGAGGTCCGCTGGCTCGGCCGCGTCCTCGTCCTCGTGACGTTCGCCGTCGTGGTCCTGGGCACCATCGTGACGGGAAGCGGGCCCCATTCAGGGGATGCCGACACGGAGGCCCGCTTCGGGCTCGATCCCCGCACCGTCTCGTGGCTCCACGCGGATGTGGTGCTGCTCTTCCTCGGGCTCACGGTGGGCATGATCATCGCGCTTCGCGTCACCGACGGCCCACCACGCGCGAGGTCGCTTGCCTGGGCGTTGCTCCTGGTCTCCATCGGCCAGGGGGTCATCGGCTACTCGCAGTACTTCGCGGGGCTCCCCTGGGCACTCGTGGCCGTCCACATGCTCGGGGCCACCGTGGTGTGGGTCGTGGCGGTCTTCCTGCTCCTCAGCCTGCGCACCCGTGGGTCGGCAGGAGTGCCGGGCGCCTAGCCGACGAACGGGTCGATCGCCACGGCGAGGAACAGCAGCGACAGGTAGGTGATGGACCAGTGAAAAAGTCGCATGGGCCGCGGGTTGCCGGAGCGCGCACGCGCCTGCAGCACATGCGCCTCCACGAGGAACACCGCCCCGAGGACCACTGAGGAGACGGCGTACACCCAGCCCATCGGAGCGACCGGGATGAGCACGAGTGACATCGCGACCATCACCCACGCGTAGATGACGATCTCGAGCGCCACGCGACGCTCATTCGCCACCACCGGCAGCATGGGGACCCCGGCGGTCGCATAGTCCTCGCGGTAGCGCAGCGACAGCGGCCAGTAATGCGGGGGCGTCCAGAAGAAGATGATGAGGAAGAGGACGACCGGCGTCCAGGTGAGAGTGCCCGTCACAGCGGCCCAGGCAATGAGCACGGGCATGCAGCCCGCGGCGCCACCCCACACGATGTTCTGCGGGGTGCGCCTCTTGAGCCACATCGTGTAGCCGAGCACGTAGAACCCGATCGCGACCAGGGCGAGGACGGCGGCGAGTCCATTGGTGAACGTGGCGAGCACCACGACGCTGGCCACGGAGAGCAGAAGGCCCCATGCCACGCCAGCCCGCACGCCGATCACGCCGGAGGCGACGGGCCGATGCTGGGTGCGATGCATGACGGCGTCGATGTCCCGGTCGTACACGCTGTTGAAGGTGTTGGCTCCCGCGGCGGCCAGAGTGCCCCCCGCCAGCACCGCGACAAGGGTCGACAGGGAGGGCCACCCCTGGGCCGCGAGGATCATCGTCGGCACCGTCGTGACCAGCAGCAGCTCAATGATGCGCGGCTTGGTGATCGCGACGTAGGCGGCCAGGGTCTGCCGGAGGGGACGGCCAGGCGTCGCGCCCACGGCGGGCGACTCGTCCACACTGGCCACGGAATGTCTCCTGAGTGAATCCTCGGCGTCGGTCACGCCCTTGCCTTTGGGAGTCTAACGATGGCTGCCCGCGCCGGGGCGGGCCTCGCTAGGCTCCCCGACATGACGACTGCCCCCGCCCTGCCCGGCAGCACGGACTTCCCGTGGACTGACCTCGACCGACGCGCCGTGGCCACCGTGAGGGCCCTCGCCATGGATGCGGTCCAGAAGGCCGGCAACGGCCATCCGGGCACCGCAATGAGCCTGGCCCCCGCCGCCTACCTGCTCTTCCAGCGGTTCCTGCGGCAGGACCCCGCCGATCCGGCGTGGCTGGGGCGCGATCGCTTCGTCCTCTCGTGCGGCCACTCCAGCCTCACGCTCTACATCCAGCTGTTCCTGTCGGGCTACGGCCTGACGCTGGACGACCTCAAGGCCTTCCGCACCTGGGGCAGCCTCACCCCCGGACATCCCGAGCACGGTCACACGGTGGGCGTCGAGACGACGACGGGGCCGCTCGGCCAGGGCGTGGCCACCGCGGTCGGGATGGCCATGGCCTCCCGTTACCAGCGCGGGCTCCTCGACCCCGACGCTCCCTGGGGCTTCAGCCCCTTCGACCACCGCGTGTGGGTCATCGCCTCCGACGGCGATCTCGAGGAAGGTGTCTCCGGGGAGGCCTCCTCGCTCGCCGGTCTGCAGCGCCTGGGCAACCTGTGCGTCATCTGGGACGACAATCACATCTCGATCGAAGGCAATACGGCGGTTGCGTTCTCCGAGGATGTCGTGGCTCGCTACGCGTCGTACGGATGGCATGTCCATCACGTGGGCATGGCGCCCGACGGCGACGTGGACATCCTCGCCCTCGCTCAGGCTCTTGAGGAGGCGCGACTGCGCCAGGACAGGCCGACCTTCATCGCCATGCGCTCGGTGATTGCCTGGCCCGCCCCCCACCTGCGCAATACCGGAAAGGCCCACGGCTCCGCCCTCGGGGCCGAGGAAGTGGCCGCGACCAAGTCCGCGCTCGGGCTCGATCCTGCGGAGGACTTCGCGGTGGCGGCCGACGTGCTCGCGCACGCCCGTGGCGTGGGTGAGCGTGGCGCCGACATCCACGCGGAGTGGGACAGAAGCTATGACGCCTGGCGCGCGGCGCATCCCGAGCGCGCCCAGCTCCTCGACCGACTGCTCGCCCGCCAGCTTCCGCCGGATCTTGCCGCCGCCGTGCCCGTCTTCGAGGCCGGCACGTCCATCGCCACCCGCGCGGCCTCTGGCAAGGTCATCAATGCGATCGCGGGCGTGATGCCAGAGTTCTGGGGCGGCTCCGCGGACCTCGCGGAGAGCAACAACACGACGATCGAGGGCGGGCTGTCCTTCCTCCCGGCGGGCACGCCGGTGCCGGATGCCTCGCCCTACGGGCGCGTCCTGCACTTCGGCATTCGCGAGCACGCCATGGGCGCGATCCTCAACGGGATCGCGCTCGAGGGCCTTACGCGACCGTTCGGCGGCACCTTCCTGGTGTTCAGCGACTACATGCGGGGATCAGTACGCCTTGCCGCGCTCATGCAGACCTCGGTGGTCTACGTGTGGACGCACGATTCCGTCGGGCTCGGCGAGGATGGCCCGACGCACCAGCCAATCGAGACTCTCTGGGCATTGCGGGCGCTCCCCGGGCTGGCCGTCGTTCGGCCGTGCGACGGCAACGAGACGGCCCAGGCCTGGCTCGAGGCCCTGCGCCGCGGCACGCCCACGGGCCTCGTGCTCTCCCGCCAGGGACTGCCCGTCCTGGACCGCAGCCAGGTGGCCCCGGCCGACGACGTCGCTCGCGGCGCCTACGTCCTTGTCGACGGGTCGGGAGCCGAGCCGCGCGTGATCCTCATCGCAACCGGCTCCGAGGTGTCCGTCGCGCTGGCCGCCCGTGACCTGCTCGAGAGGGATGGTGTCTCCACCCGCGTCGTCTCCGCACCGTGCCTGGAGTGGTTCGACGACCAGGACCAGGCCTACCGCGACTCGGTGCTGCTGCCATCCGTTCCGGTGCGTGTCTCCGTCGAGGCGGGCGCCACGTTCGGCTGGTGGCGTCTCGTGGGCAGCGGCGGCGGCGCGGTGGGCATCGACCACTTCGGGGCCAGCGCCGATGGGGCCCTGCTTTTCGAGAAGTTCGGCATCACCCCACAGGCCGTCGCCGACACAGCACGAGCCTGCCTCGACCGAGCCTGAGGAGGCCCGCCATGAGCACAACCCCCCAGCCCCTGGCTGACCTGACGAACGCCGGAGTCTCGATCTGGCTGGACGACCTCGACCGGCACCGCATCACGTCCGGTGACCTCAGCACTCTCATGGACGTCGACGAGGTGCGCGGCGTCACGACCAACCCCACGATCTTCGCCAAGGCGCTCTCCGGCGAGACATCGGCGTACGCCGGACAGCTGCGCGAGCTCGCCGCTGCCGGCGCCAGCGTGGATGACGCCGTCCGGGCGCTCACGACGACCGATGTCCGTGACGCCTGCGATGTGTTCGCCGGACTGTGGAGGTCCACCGAAGGCGTCGACGGCCGTGTCTCCATCGAGGTCGACCCGCGCCTCGCCCGCGAGACCGAGCTCACACTGCTCCAGGCTCGACTCCTGCACGGCATGGTCGATCGCGGCAACGTGCTCATCAAGATTCCCGCGACGGCCGAAGGGCTACCCGCCATCTCCGAGGTTCTCGGCTCCGGCATCAGTGTCAATGTCACGCTCATCTTCAGCATCGAGCGCTATGCCGAGGTCCTCGATGCCTGGATGACCGGCCTCGAACGCGCCGCCGCCCACGGTCACGACCTCGCGGGCATCGAGTCGGTCGCGTCGTTCTTCGTCAGCCGCATGGACAGTGCCGTCGATGCGCGGCTGGAGAAGATCGGGACCCCGGAGGCGCTCGCCCTCAAGGGCCAGGCCGCGCTCGCCAGCGCGCGACTGGCTTGGGGGGTATTCCAGGACGCCATGGCCTCCCCGCGATGGCAGGCCCTCGCGGCCCAAGGTGCCCACCCCCAGCGTCCGCTATGGGCGTCCACGGGGGTCAAGGACCCGGCCTTCCCTGCCGACATGTACGTCATGGGCCTCGTCGTGCGCGGATGCGTCAACACCATGCCGGAGGCAACCCTGCGCGCGTCGGCGGACAGCACCAACTTCTCCGGCGACACGGTGACCGGCACCCAGGCGGCATCGCGGGCGGTATGGGAAGCCCTCGAAGGTCTCGGCATCCTCGAGTCAGACGTGTGCAAGGAACTCGAGGACGAGGGTGTCCGCAAGTTCGAGGACTCCTGGAATGAGCTGCTTCAGACGGTCACCGCAGCACTGGAGGCGGCGCGCTCGTGACGAATCCCCTGCGTGATCCGCGGGATCGGAGACTACCCAAGGTCGCCGGTCCTTGCGGGATGATCCTCTTCGGTGTCACCGGGGACCTGGCCCGCAAGAAGATCATGCCGGCGATCTACGACCTGGCCAACCGCGGATTCCTGCCCCCGGGATTCGCGCTGGTGGGCTTCGCCCGGCGGGAGTGGGATGACGAGGACTTCGCCGCGGAGGTTCACGACTCCGTGCGCGAGCATGCGCGTACGCCGTTCCGCGAGGACGTGTGGCAGCAGCTGTCGGCGGGCATCCGGTTCGTGGCGGGAGACATCGCAGATCCCGCGGCATACGCGCGACTGAAATCCGAGGTGGACGCGCTGGATGCCGAGCGCGGCACGCTGGGGAACCACGCCTTCTACCTCTCGATTCCCCCCGGACTCTTTCCCGTAGTGACCACCCACCTGCGGGACTCCGGTCTCTCCGAACGCGTGGGTGACGAGTGGCGCCGCGTCGTCGTCGAGAAGCCTTTCGGCCATGACCTGCGCAGTGCCCAGGAACTCGATCACGTCCTGAGCCAGGCCTTCTCTCCCGACGAGATATTCCGCATCGACCACTACCTGGGCAAGGAGACCGTCCAGAACATCCTCGCGGTCCGTTTTGCCAATGCCATGTTCGAGCCCATTTGGAACAACAATTACGTCGACAATGTGCAGATCACCCAGGCGGAGGACATCGGCATTGGCGGCCGTGCCGGCTACTACAACGGCATTGGGGCGGCGCGCGACGTCATCCAGAACCACCTACTGCAGCTGCTCGCCCTCACGGCCATGGAAGAGCCTCTCTCCTTCGACGCACACCAGGTGCGCCTCGAGAAGGAGAAGACACTGAGCGCCGTCCAACTGCCTCGCAACCTCGACCTGCATACGGCCCGTGGCCAGTACGCCGAGGGATGGCAGGGCGGGGTCCCGGTGCTCGGCTTCCTGCAGGAGAAGGGAATCCCCCCCGACTCCACGACCGAGACCTACGCCGCCATGCGCGTCACGATCGAGAATCGACGCTGGGCTGGCGTGCCGTTCTACCTGCGCACCGGCAAGCGGCTTGGACGTCGCGTGACTGAGGTCGCGGTCGTGTTCAAGAAGGCCCCGCACCTGCCCTTCGATAGCGACGCGGTGCAGGAGCTCTCGGATAACGCCCTGGTCTTCCGCATCCAGCCCGATGAGGGGATCACCGTGCGCTTCGGCTCCAAGGTCCCTGGCACGGCGAGCCTGGAGGTGCGCGATGTCACCATGGACTTCCAGTACGGCGATTCATTCGTGGACACCAGCCCCGAGGCTTATGAGCGCCTCATCCTCGATGTCCTGCTCGGCGAGCCGCCGCTCTTCCCCAACAGCACCGAGGTGGACCTCAGCTGGAAGATTCTCGACCCGGTGCTCGATCGCTGGGCCGAGCTTGGCCAGCCCGAGCAGTACGCATCCGGAGGATGGGGGCCGGCGGGGGCATACGACATGATCGCGCGCGACGGCAGAGTCTGGCGGCGGCCATGATCCGACTCGAGGACACCAGCGGCGGAGGGATCGCCCGAGCCATCGCCGAGGAGCGTCACCGCATGGGGTCGCCCGCCACTGGCATGGTGCTCACCATGCTCATCCTCACCGACGAGGAATACGCCTCGGATGCCACCGAGGCCGCCGTGCTCTCCGCACGCCAGCATCCGATGCGCATCCTCACCCTCATCCCGCGGCCTGGGCGCGGACCGGACCAGATCGATGCCCAGGTGATGGTGGGCGGCGACGATGGGCCGGGCGAGGTCGCCATCATCAGGCTGCGCGGTGATCGCTCCGCCCACGCCAACTCGGTGGTGATTCCGCTGCTCCTCTCCGACACGCCTGTCGTCACCTGGTGGCCAGCCGATCCTCCCCCGGTCCCGGCGGATGACCCCATCGGGCGGCATGCGCAGCGCCGCATCACGGACCTGTCGACCGCCGTTGACGTGATGGCGGCCCTGGCCGAGCGACGCGCCGGCTACATACCGGGCGACACGGACCTCGCCTGGACGCGTCTCACGCCATGGCGCAGTGCACTTGCCTCCATGCTCGATCTGGACCACGGTGACCTTCGGTCCGCGTCTCTCTCGGCCGAAGCCGACAATCCCAGCGCCATCCTGCTCGCGTCGTGGCTGCGCGAGTGCACGGGAATCCCCGTGGACCTGCGGGCCAGCGAAGGCCCCGGCATCACCGAGGCCGTGCTCGTCACGGCCCGCGGCGACCTGCGCCTTGCCCGCCCCGACGGCACCGTGGCGACCCTCAGTCGCCCCGGCGTCCCCGACTCCACCATCGCGCTCCCCCGACGCGGCCTGCCCGAGCTGCTGAGTGAGGAGCTCCGACGCCTGGACCCCGACGAGGTCTACGGCCAGGCCCTCATGGGGACAGCACCCGCATGAGCGCACCCGAGGTCCGCACGTACGACGATGCCGACGCACTGGCGCAGGCCGTGGGCAACGCTCTCATCGATGCGACGATCCAGGCCCAGCGCGCGCGCGGCGACGCCCATCTTGTCCTCACGGGCGGAGGCGTGGGCATCGCCCTGCTCGCGGCCCTGCGCACGTCACCCCGTGCGTCCGGGATCGACTGGGCGCGGGTGCACCTGTGGTGGGGAGATGAGCGCTTCGTACCCGAAGGGGATCCCGACCGCAATGACACCCAGGCCCGCGACGCTCTCCTGGATCATGTGCCCCTCGATCCCGCGCATGTGCACCCGATGCCAGTCCCGGGCGTGAGCCTCGTGGATGCGGCAGCGGCGTACGCCGACGAATTGCGCCGCGAGGCCCCGGCGGGCAGCGACCTGCCGGAGTTCGACGTACTCCTGCTCGGCATGGGCCCCGAGGGGCATGTCGCCTCGCTCTTTCCGGACTCGGCGGCCGTGCACGCCGCAGGCACGGTGGTGGCGGTCCCTGACTCCCCCAAGCCGCCACCCGAGCGCATCAGCCTCACACTCCCGGCCCTGCGCTCCGCCCGCAGCGTGTGGCTTGTCACAGCGGGCAGCGCCAAGGCCGAAGCGGTGGCGAGGTGCGTGGCGCCGGGCACGGATCCGGTCGACCTGCCGGCGGCGGGTGCCCGTGGCCGCGAGTCGACCCTCCTGTGGGTCGACCGCGAGGCCGCCGCCCTCCTGGGCTAGCGCGCGAGACCCTGGGCGAGCGGCCTACTTGCGGCGCAGCTTGTTGAGCGCCTCTTCGAGGATGGCGGCGCCGTCGGCATCGCTGCGCCGCTCCTTGACGTAGGCCAGGTGGGTCTTGTAGGGCTCGATCTTCGGGGGCGCGGGCGGGGCCTCTTCGTTCTGGCTGGCAGGCCAGCCGCAGCGCGGGCAGTCCCAGGTGTCAGGGATCGGCGCATCCGCCGCGAAGCTCGGGGTCGTCTCGTGACCCCGCGCGCACCAGAAGGTCACCCAGATGCGCGGCGCGGTCTCCCCGCGCTCCGCCTCCCCCATGGGGCCGGCACCGACACGGCTGCCGCGGATCGCGCTACCACCGGCCACGGCTCACTCCTCGCAGTTGTCGAATCAGGATGCGGTCTTGACGAGCAGGCCGACGGCGACGATGCACGCCGTCCACACGAGCCCGATGCCGATCGTGAGGCGGTCGAGGTTCTTCTCCGCCACGGACGAGCCGCCAATGGAGGAGCTGACGCCGCCGCCGAAGAGATCCGACAGGCCCCCGCCCTTGCCGCGATGCAGGAGGATCAGCACGATCAGCAGCACGCTCGTGATGACGAGCAGGACCGACAGTCCGATCACCAGGGCGGTGGTCACGATTCCTCCAGGGCTTCAGATCACGGAGACGTTATCACGAGGCGGGTTCGGCCTCCGCTGTGGCGAGCAGGCGGTAGCGCACCAATCCGACGAACTCGTCCGGGTCGAGGCTTGCCCCGCCGACGAGCGCCCCGTCGATATCGGGCTCGGCCATGATGCCGGCCACGCTTGCCAGCTTCACGGAGCCCCCGTAGAGGATGCGGACCGACTCCGCGGCCGCAGATCCGACCTGGGCTTCGACCCATCCTCGGATGGCCTCGCACACCTCCTGGGCATCCTGCGGCGTGGCGACCTCTCCGGTCCCGATCGCCCACACGGGCTCGTAGGCGATCGCGAGGCCGCCCACCTGATCGGGGGTAAGGCCGTCGAGGCCGGCCGCGACCTGGTTCAGCGTGTAGGCCACGTGCGCACCCTCGCGGCGTACTTCGAGTCCCTCGCCTACGCACAGGATGGGCGTGAGGCCGTGGCGCAGGGCCGCCCGCACCTTGGCGGAGACGACGTCATCTCCCTCCTGGTGGTACTGCCGCCGCTCGCTGTGACCGGCCAGCACGTAGGTGCATCCCAGCTTCGCGAGCATGCCGCCGGAGATCTCACCGGTGTAGGCGCCTGAGTCGTGGAGGGACAGGTCCTGCGCGCCGTATGTGATGCGGTAACCGTCGCCGTCGATGAGCGTCTGGATCGACCGAAGGTCCGTGAATGGCGGGATGACGCAGACGTCGACAGCGTCGTAGTCCTGGTCGTTGAGGGCGAAGGCAAGCCTCTGCACGAGGGCAATGGCCTCGAGGTGGTTGAGGTTCATCTTCCAGTTGCCCGCCATCAGCGGCTGGCGATTCGTCATGGCCCCTCCTCGAGGACAGCGAGACCGGGCAGGGTCAGACCCTCGAGCAACTCCAGGCTGGCTCCGCCCCCGGTCGAGATGTGGTCGAACCGCTCCTCGGCAATCCCGAGTTGCCGGATGGCAGCGGCGGAATCCCCGCCGCCGACCACCGTGAATCCGTCCAGGGAGGCGAGTGTCTCGGCCACTCCGCGGGTCCCGTCGGCGAATGCGGGGATCTCGAAGACGCCCATCGGCCCGTTCCAGACCACCGTACGCGCGTCCGCAAGCTTCGATCGGAAGAGTGCGACGGTCGCCGGGCCGATGTCGAGACCCTTCCAGCCGGCGGGAATCTCACTCGCCCGCACGACGCGCGTGGGCGCCTCCGAGGAGACTTCCTGGGCGACGACGACGTCCACCGGAAGCACAATGTCCACGCCGCGCTCTCGTGCATCCGCGAGGATGCCCTGCACGGTCTCGATCATGTGCGCCTCGAGGAGGGAATCCCCCACCTCGTATCCCTCGGCCGCGAGGAAGGTGAACGCCATGCCACCACCGACCAGGATGCGATCCACGCGGGTGAGGAGGTTGCCTATCACAGCGAGCTTGTCGGAAACCTTCGAACCGCCCATCACCACCGCGTAGGGTCGCTCGGGGTTCGCGAGCACGCGTTCGAATGCCGCCCTCTCGCTCTCGACCAGCAGCCCCGCGGCGTGCGGCAGGAGCCGGGCGACATCCGTGACGGAGGCCTGCTCCCGGTGCACGACCCCGAAGCCGTCGCTCACGTAGGCGTCCGCCAGCGCCGCCCACTCCCGAGCCAGGCTCGACCGGTCGGCCGGCTCCTTGCTGGTCTCGCGAGGGTCGAAACGGACGTTCTCCAGCACAAGGACCTGTCCTGGCGTCAGGCGGGAGACGGCCTCCTCCACGGCGGGGCCCGACACGGACTCGACGAAGTCGACAGGGGCGCCAAGGATCTCACCGAGACGTGCTGCGACCGGGGAGAGCGAGAGCTGAGCGGATGCCTGGCCCTTGGGTCGTCCCAGGTGCGCGAGCACCACGACCCGGGCGCCGCGTCCGATGAGCTCGCGCAGGGTCGGCACGCTCGCCCTGATGCGCCCATCGTCGGAGATGACGATGACGCCCGACTCATCCTTGCCCAGCGGCACGTTGAGATCGCAGCGGACGAGGACAACCCCGCCCTCGACCGGGAGATCCGACAGCGAGTGGGTCACAGGCGGGCGCCGACGTACTGCGTGAGGTCGATGAGGCGGTTGGAGTAGCCCCACTCATTGTCGTACCAGCCCACGACCTTGGCCATGTTGCCGAGCGCGTTGGTGAGGCCCGAGTCGACGATCACCGATGCGGGATCGGTGACGATGTCGGTCGACACGATGGGGTCCTCGGTGTACTGGAGGATGCCGGCCAGCGGGCCCTGCGACGCCGCCTTCATGGCAGCGTTGATCTCCTCGGCCGAGGCTGCCGTGCGCAGCTCCACCGTGAGGTCGGTCGCCGACCCGGTCGGGGTGGGCACCCTCATGGCGTAGCCGTCGAGGCGGCCCTTCAACTGCGGCAGCACCAGGCCGATCGCCTTGGCCGCACCCGTTGTGGTCGGGATCATGTTGATAGCCGCAGCACGCGCGCGACGCAGGTCGGAGTGCGGGAAGTCGAGGATCTTCTGGTCGTTGGTGTAGGCGTGGATCGTCGTCATCATGCCGCGCTCGATGCCGAAGGTGTCGTCGAGGACCTTGGCCATCGGCGCGAGGCAGTTGGTCGTGCACGACGCATTGGAGATCACGTCCTGGGTCGCCGGGTCGTAGGCGGACTGATTGACCCCCATGACGATGGTGATGTCCTCGTTCTTGGCCGGCGCGGAGATGATGACTTTGCGGGCGCCGGCCTCCAGGTGGCCGCGCGCCTTGGTCGCGTCGGTGAAGAACCCGGTGGACTCGATGACGATGTCGACGCCCAGGGTCTTCCAGGGGAGCGCCGCAGGGTCCTTCTCGGCGAAGACCTTGATGGCACGCCCGCCCACGATGAGCTCGCCCTCGCGGTGCTCCACCGGCAGCGGGAATCGTCCGAGGATGCTGTCGTACTTGAGCAAATGGGCCAGCGTGGCGGTGTCCGTGAGGTCGTTGATCCCCACGACCTCGATATCGGACACTCCCGAGGCGACCAGCGCCCGGTAGAAGTTGCGGCCGATGCGGCCGAATCCGTTGATCCCGACGGTGATGGTCACGGGGACTCCTGTGTCTCGCTGCGACGGCGCGACTCTCAGCGCGCCCTGCGCTCAGCCTACCGAAGGTCCCTGCGCATCCCTGCCGGTGTTGCCCGCACAGCAAGAAGGCCATGACGTGCCATGGATTGCAGTAACGCGGACCGCTATTCCAGGGCGAGGTCGGAATCGAGCGCGGATTCGGTGCCGGGAATCCCGAGATCAGCGGCCTTCTTGTCCGCCGTCGCGAGCAGTCGTCGGATCCGACCGGCCACCGCGTCCTTGGTCATCGGGGGGTCGGCGAGGGCACCGAGCTCCTCGAGGCTCGCCTGATTGTGCTCCAGGCGCAGGTGGCCGGCCTCGGCCAGGTGCGGGGGTACGTCGTCCCCCAGGATCTCCAGAGCTCGCCGCACGCGCGCCCCGGCGGCGACCGCAGCCCGGGCGGACCTGCGGAGGTTCGCGTCGTCGAAGTTGGCGAGCCGGTTGGCCGTGGCTCGGACCTCGCGCCGCATCCGGCGCTCCTCCCAGACGAGCACGGAAGAGTGCGCGCCCATCCGCGTGAGCATGGCGCTGATCGCGTCGCCGTCCCGGATCACGACACGATCCACCCCGCGCACCTCGCGAGACTTGGCCCCGATGTTGAGCCGGCGGGCCGCACCCACCAGTGCAAGCGCGGCCTCCGGTCCCGGACAGGTGATCTCCAGGGCGGCCGAGCGACCGGGCTCGGTGAGGGATCCATGTGCGAGGAAGGCGCCGCGCCATGCCGCCTCGGCATCACAGGTGCCTCCGCTTACGACCGCGGGCGGTAGGCCTCGCACGGGACGGCCGCTTCCATCCACGAGACCGGTCTGGCGCGCGAGATGCTCGCCTCCGGTGACCACGCGCACGACGTACCTATTGGACTTGCGCAGGCCGCCCGGCTGCACGATCGCGATCTCACTGTCCTGGTTGTAGATCTCCGTGAGGTCCTTGCGCAGGCGACGCGCAGTGGCCCCGGTGTCGAGGTCGGCCTCCACGACGATCTGTCCGGCCACGATGTGCAGTCCACCCGCGAAGCGGAGCAGCGCGGAGACCTCCGACTTGCGGCAGCAGCTCTTCACCACGGGAAGACGACTGAGTTCGTCCTTCACCTCAGCAGTCATGGCCACCGCGCCATCCTGCCATGCCACCCTCGGGGCGAGCAGGCGGCAAGCCCTCCGGTCTCAGCGGGGGATCAACGCCGCCAGGGCAGCGGCAAGCCGTTGTGGATCGTGCTGGGCGGTTCCGGGCACCACCACGTCCGCCACGTGCACCTCCGCGCCCGCCCTCCGCGCGGCGACCGCCAGCGGCACCGGGTCGGCGACCCGCGTGGGATCGGCGAGGACGACATCCAGGCGCACGCCAGGGAAGAGCCGCGTCCAGGTCTCGAGATAGGTGTCAGCGTCGAAGCCCTCGGTCTCCCCCGGCTGGGCTGCCGCATTGAGCACGAGGATGCGAGGCGCTGCGCTCGCCTCGATCGCCTCGGCTACTCCCGGCACCAGGAGGTGCGGCAGCACGCTCGTGTACCAGGAACCCGGGCCGAGGACGATGGCGCGCGCCCGCAACAGCGCCTCGACAGCCTCCGGACACGCGCGCGGTGCGTCCGGGACAAGCCGTAGCGACTCCACGCGGCCCTTGGTCGTCGTGAGCCGCGCCTGCCCGCGGACCTCGCGCACGCCGTCGGACGTGGCCACGTCGGCCAGCACCTCCACGGGATCGAGGGAGTTGGGAAGCACGCGTCCCCGCGCCTCGTGGTGGGGGCCCAGCCGGTCGAGGCCCGCGACGATGTCGCCCGTCTCCTCCCAGAGCGCGACAAGGAGGAGGTTGCCGAGGGCGTGGCCCTCCACGTCTCCTGTGCCACCGAACCGGTGCTGGAGCACCCGGGGCCAGAGGGACTCCCCGGAACCGTCGCCCACCAGGGCCACGAGGGCCATGCGCAGGTCTCCGGGTGGCGGCACCCCCAGGTGCTCCCGCAGTCGCCCGCTGGAA
>JBPCSL010000087.1:0-12463 GCA_051007175.1 Candidatus Nanopelagicales bacterium | reverse complement strand
GTTGTCGCGCATCACGGAGACGTAGTTGCCGTCGGACCCGGGGGGCAGCCCCTCGAGCGGATCGAGGACGGCGGTGGTGGCGCCGGTCTCGGCGGCGACGGTCTGGGCGATCTTGGGATCCACCAGGGTCTCGTAGTAGATGGTGGTGACGCCGCGGTTCTTCACCAGGGCCGCTACCTCCGCGAGGCGTGCGGGCGAGGGCTCCGACTCGGGTGACAGGCCCGCGATGCCGACCTGGGTGAATCCATAGGCACGAGCGAGGTAGCCGAAGGCCTCGTGGCTCACCACGAGGTCGCGGATGGTGCATGACTGCGTGCCGGCCGTCCACTCGTCGTTGAGCGCGGACATGTCGGCCGATAGCCGCTGCGCTCCGGCCGTGGCGGTGTCGGCGAGATCCGGCAGCGACGTTCCGAGTCGATCGGCGATGGAGGTGCCGATGATGGACATGTTGACGGGGTCCAGCCACACGTGCGGGTCGCCGGGGATGAGGTCGATGCCCTGCGTGACATCGAGGGCGCGATCCCCGGCCTGCTGCGCAACAGCCTCGTCGACTGCGGGCTGGAATCCGGGGATGTAGAGGACGAGGTCGGCCTCGGCGATCTGGGCGACCTGCTGCGCGGTGAGCTCGAGGTCGTGCGGCTCTGCTCCGGGCGGGGTGAGGTCGATGACGTCGACCGCGTCCCCGCCGACCTGCTCGGCGGCGTAGGCGAGGGGATAGAAGGCGGCAACCACGGTGGGCTGGTCACTCCCGCCGGAACCGCCGGCGCAGCCCGCGAGGCCAGTCAGGACGAGGGCGGCCAGGGGTGCCAGGAGGAGTCGGCGCACCCGACGATCATCGGCTTACCGGAAATGATTGTCAATTCCGACTGCGTTAGAGCCGGCCCACGGCCTTGAAGTAGGCGCCGAGGAAGAGGGCGAGCACCACGATGCCCCGCAGGACGCGACCGCTCGGCGGGATGGCCGGCCACGAGAGCACGAGTAGCCACAGGAAGAACAGCCCGAGCAGGCTCAGGATCAGCACGCCCAGCCAGGCCAGCGGCCCGGTCTGGATCACGCCGAGGACGAGAAGGCCCGCCAGGACGATCACGAGGAGCCACTTCGGCAGCCGCGTGAGGAAGGCGAGCACGGGCAGGCTCGCGCGCTGGAAGGCGTTCACGTCGGGGGCTGCGCCGGGCTTGGGGGAAGCACCCCCGCCACCCGGGCCGCGCGGGCCCCGGACCCCGGGCCGCCGATCGCCTGCCGCCATCTCCACCCTCCCGCCGGACTAGCGTGGTCTCCCATGCTGCCAGTCGGATCGGGTGAGCCGTCCCCGGGGTTCATCGCGAGCCTGCGCTTCCGTGGGCCCGAGGTGCTGGCGGGCCTGCGGGAGGCGGCGGCCGTCTTGTCGACGAAGCCGGGCTTCGTCGACGTGCGCATCGCCCGCGCTGTCGATGACGCGTCGCTCATCCTCTTCGAGTGCGCCTGGGAGTCCGTGGGGGCCTATCGACGTGCCCTGTCGTCGTACGACGTGAAGGTCTCGGTCGTGCCGGTGCTGGCGCAGTGTCTCGACGAGGCCACGGCCTTCGAGACCCTGCATGTGCGCACCCCCGAGTCCGCGGTCGATGCGGCCGGCGCGCTCGCCGCGGACGCCGACACGATCCGGCTGGGGGAGGCGGCCGCGGGTTTCGTCCCGCCCGCGCCCGCATGACGTCGTTCGCGAGCCTCGCCGATGGCGGCCGCGCGCTCGTCTCCCCGCTGCGCGAGCTCGGGCTCGAGAATCCGCTCGTCCTCGCGATCGTGCCGAACGGCGTACCCGTGGCAGAGCCTGTCGCCGAGGCATTGGGCGCCCCCCTCCTCGGCGCCCTGCTCGATCGCGAGGGAGAGCCACGGTTGCGGGAGCCCCTGCCGGGCATCACGGGGCGCACGGTGATCGTCGTCGACGACGGTGTCGAGACCGGGACGGCGGCCTCCCTCGTCGGGTCGGCGGCCCGAGCGGCCGGCGCGGCGTACCTCGTGCTCGCGGTACCCGTCTGCCCCCGCGAGGCGCGACCGGCCATGGAGCGCGTGTACGACGCCGTGATCGCCGTCGACTCGCCGCTGGCGCGACGCGACCTGAGGTGGCACTACGCGGACTTCGACACCATCGACGAGGCCGAGGCACGTCGACGTCTCGACTCTCGCTAGGGTGAAGCCTCCTGCCCGACGGTACGGCGAAGCCGCCCCGGTCGGGCTTGTCCGCCGACAACCAGCCGGAGTGGATCCATGGCCACCGATCGCGTTGAATCCGTCGTCAACCTCTGCAAGCGCCGGGGCTTCGTCTTCCCGTCATCCGAGATCTACGGTGGCACCCGCTCCGCCTGGGACTACGGCCCGCTCGGCGTGGAACTCAAGGAGAACATCCGCCGGCAGTGGTGGCAGGCGGTCGTGCGCGGTCGCGACGACGTGGTCGGCATCGACTCCTCCGTCATCCTCGCCCCCCAGGTGTGGGAGGCATCCGGCCACGTGTCGGCCTTCGTCGACCCGCTGACCGAGTGCAAGAAGTGCCACCGTCGCTGGCGCGCTGACCAGCTCCTCGATGCGTACGAGGAGAAGCACGGCAAGGCGCCGGCCAATGGCCTCGCCGACATCACCTGCGCCAACTGCGGCACCAAGGGCGACTTCACGGAGCCACGCGACTTCAACGGCATGCTGCGGACCACGGTGGGCCCGGTGGAGGACGCGGGAGCGCTGCACTACCTGCGTCCCGAGACGGCCCAGGGCATCTTCGTCAACTACCTCAACGTGATGAATGCTGCCCGCAAGAAGCCGCCCTTCGGCATCGGGCAGACCGGCAAGTCCTTCCGCAATGAGATCACCCCTGGCAACTTCATCTTCCGCACGCGCGAGTTCGAGCAGATGGAGATGGAGTTCTTCGTCAAGCCCGGCACCGACGAGGAGTGGCACGACTACTGGCTCCAGCAGCGCTGGGACTGGTACATCGGGCTCGGCATGGACCCGGACAACCTGCGCTTCTTCGAGCACCCCCAGGAGAAGCTCAGCCACTACTCCAAGCGCACCGTCGACATCGAGTACCGGTTCCGCTTCGCGGGATCCGAGTGGGCCGAGCTCGAGGGCATCGCCAACCGCACCGACTTCGACCTCTCGACCCACTCGCAGCACTCCGGCACCGACCTGTCGTACTTCGACCAGGAGACGGAGGAGCGCTGGGTGCCCTACGTCATCGAGCCGGCAGCCGGGCTCACGCGATGTGTGCTCGCCTTCCTGCTCGATGCCTATGCCGAGGACGAGGCGCCCAATGCCAAGGGCGGTGTCGACAAGCGCACCGTGCTGCGCTTCGACCCCCGGCTGGCGCCGGTGAAGGCCGCGGTCCTGCCCCTCTCCCGCAATGCGGACCTGTCGCCGAAGGCGAAGGACATCGCCGACCGCCTGCGCCAGCGCTGGAACGTCGAGTTCGATGACGCGGGCGCCATCGGCCGCCGCTACCGCCGCCAGGACGAGATCGGCACGCCGTACTGCATCACCGTCGACTTCGACAGCCTCGAGGACCAGGCGGTGACGGTGCGCGAGCGCGACTCGATGGGGCAGGAGCGCATTGGCATGGACGCCTTGGAGGGCTGGCTGGGCGAGCGCCTGCCCTCCTGCTGAGCCAGATACCCCCGGGGGTATGCTCCTCCGCATGTGTCGACAGGTGACGTGTCAGCGTTGTGAGAAGGCGTCCTGGGCCGGGTGCGGCCAGCACGTCAACCAGGTGATGGCCGGGGTCCCGAAGAACCAGCGGTGCCGGTGCACCGCCGACGAGATGGCCGCATGGAAGAAGGAGCACTCGCTCTTCGGCCGGCTCTTCGGCGCGAAGAGCGCCAGCTCCTAGTCGAGCGGGACCGCTTCGCGGATCTCCAGGCCGAAGCCCTCAAGGGCGTAGCGCCGGTCCGGTGACCCGGTGAGCAGGCGCATGGTGCGCACGCCGAGGTCGGCGAGGATCTGCGATCCCAGGCCGTAGGCGAGCGGGTCCGGGGGTGCGGCGTCCTCGGCCGGCCCCAGGGGGTGCTGCGTGCCGGTGGGCAGTCTCAGGTAGACCACGACCCCGCGTCCCTCGGCGGCGATGCGGCGCAGGGACTCGCGCAGCCGCGCGCCGCACGGGCACGACATGGAGTGCAGCGCATCGCCGGCCAGGCACTGCACGTGCACGCGGACGAGGATGTCCTCGCCGTCTCCGATATCGCCCGCGACGAGCGCCGCATGCTCGGAGCCATCGACGAGGTTGCGGAAACCCACGGCCGTGAAGTCGCCGTACTCTGTCGGGAGAGGCGTCGTCGCGACGCGCTCGACATGCTTCTCGAAGTTGAGGCGATAGCGGATGAGGTCGGCGATGGAGACGAGCAGCAGGCCGTGCTCGTCGGCGAAGGCCCGGCACTGGGCGGCATCCATCATCGTGCCGTCGTCGTTCACCATCTCGCACAGCGCCCCGACGGGCTCGAAGCCCGCGAGCGCCGCAAGGTCGGCGGCGGCCTCCGTGTGGCCGGGTCGCTGGAGCACGCCGCCGGGGACGGCGCGTAGCGGCATCACGTGCCCGGGTCGGGTGAGGTCCTGCGCCTGCGTGGTCGCCTCGCCCAGGGCGCGGATGGTGATCGCCCGGTCCTGGGCCGAGATGCCGGTCGAGGTGACGGCTCGGGCGTCCACGGTGACGGCGTAGGCGGTGCCCTTGCGATCCTCGTTGACGGCGGTCATCGGGGGCAGGTTGAGCCGGTCGAGGCGCGGACCGGTCATGCCGACGCAGATGTAGCCACTCGTGTGGCGGATCATGAAGGCGGCGAGCTCCGTCGTGGCCTTCTCGGCGGCGAAAATGAGGTCGCCCTCGTTCTCGCGGCCCTCGTCATCGACGGCGATGATCGCCTCTCCGCGGGAGATGGCGGCAATCGCGTCCTCGATGGAGTCGAGGCGCACGGCATCGCCGGTCATGCAGGCTCCCTCGCGCTTGTCGATAGCGCCGCGAGCCTACTCGGCACCCGGCGGCGCGTATCCTTCGGAGGCGACGCGGGCGGCATTGCGCGGCAGCAGGAACGTCGTGAGCAGCCCGAGGATGACAAACGCCGCGGCGACCCACGCGACCCAGGTCGTGGAGTCGGCGTAGCCCTCCGAGGCGCCGTCGACGAGCACCTCGCCGTTGGGCTGCTGGGCGAGCACCGGGATCACCGTGCCCGCGGAGGACTGCACGGCCTGGGTGACCTGCTCAGCGACCGGCGCCGGGACGCTGCGGTCCTCCAACTGCTGGGCGACGTTGACGCCGAGTCCCACGAGCAGCGTGGTGCCGAGGATGGCGGTGCCGATGGCGGCGCCCACCTGGCGAGCCGTGGACTGCATCGCCGACGCCTGACCGGACTGCTCAACCGGGGTCTCCGACAGGATGACGCCGGTGAGCTGGGCCGTCGCGAAACCGACGCCCATGCCGTAGAGGAAGAGCCACGGCGCGAGCTGCCAGCCGGTGACGGTCGTGGAGATCATGATGCCCAGCCCGATGATGCCGATGGCCTCGCACGCCATGCCGATCTGGAGCACCCGGACCGGTCCGATGCGCTGGGCGAGCGCTGCGCCGGCACCGGAGGCGACGAAGGAGCCGAGGGCAAGGGCCAGGAGGATGACGCCGGTCTCGAGCGCCGTGTAGCCGCGGACGGACTGCAGGAAGAGCGGCAGCGCGAAGAGCAGGCCGAACTCCCCGAGGCTCACGATGAGGGCCACGGCATTGCCGGCACCGAAGGACCTGATCTTGAACAGCGAGAGGTCGAAGACGACCGCCTTGCCGGCGCGCAGGCGCCGGGATTCGACCACGACCATGAGCACGAGGCACAGGACGCCGATGACGCCGGCGACGAAGGCGGGGGAGGGCCCCCCATCCCAGGTCAGCCCGAATATCTTGAATGGCGCGATGGACACGACCCAGCCGTAGCGCTGTCCCTCGATGAGCGCGAAGACGAGCCCGAGCAGGCCCAGGGTGGAGAGCAGGATGCCGGGCAGGTCGGCGCCGGACTGGCGCATGACCTCCTTCGTCTCCGGCACGAAGGCGAAGACGCCGATGAGGACGATGATGCCGATCGGCACGTTGATGAGAAAGGCCCAGTGCCACGAGGCGTACGTCGTGAGCCAGCCGCCGACGAGCGGGCCGAGGGCGGCCATGCCGCCGATCGTGGCGCCCCACACCGCGAAGGCGGCGGCGCGCGCCTTTCCGACGAAGACCGCGTTGATGATCGACAGCGACGCCGGGAGCATGAGGGCGCCGCCCAGCCCCTGCAGGGCGCGGGCGCCGATGATCTCCACGGCGTTCCCCGACAGGGCTACGAGGACACTGGCGCCCACGAAGACGACGACACCAATGACGAAGAGCAGTCGGCGGCCGAAGCGATCGGCGAGGCGGCCCGACACGATGAGCAGGGAGGCGAAGACCAGCGAGTACGACGCGGTGATCCACTCGGCGTCGTTCGTCGTGAGGTCGAGGTCGCGCACCATCGTGGGAATGGCGACATTCACCACGGTGGCGTCGAGGATGATCATGGCGACGCCGAGTGCGAGCGCGATGAGGGCGCCCCAGCGTCGTCTCCCCTCCAGGACGACGGCGTGGACCGGGGGTGTGGCGGCGGCCATGGAGCTCCCTAGAGACGGGTCGGAGAGGATGTCGGGGTGACGCTACTCCGCGCCGGGGCCCTCGTGGTGGACCCTCCCGTCGTCCTCGCGCCGATGGCGGGGGTGACCAACCGGGCCTTCCGTCGGTTGTGCCGTGAGGAGGGCGCGGGCCTCTACGTGAGCGAGATGGTGACCTCCCGGGCCCTCGTGGAGCGACACGAGGCGACCCTCGACATGGTCCGCTTCGAGCCCGACGAGTCGCCGCGATCGGTGCAGCTCTACGGCGTCGATCCGGTCATCGTCGCGGAGGCCGTGCGCATGGTCGTCGATGAGGACCTCGCCGATCACGTCGACCTCAACTTCGGCTGCCCCGTCCCCAAGGTCACACGCAAGGGCGGGGGCAGCGCCCTGCCGTGGAAGCGCGACCTCTTCCGCGACATCGTGACGGGTGCCGTGTCCGCCGCCCGGGGACAGGTGCCGGTCACCGTGAAGATGCGCAAGGGCATCGACGACGATCACCTCACCTACCTGGAGGCTGGTCGCACGGCCGCGGACGCCGGCGTCGCGTGGGTTGCCCTGCACGGGCGCACGGCATCGCAAATGTACGCCGGCCAGGCGGACTGGTCGTCCATCGCGCGACTCGTGGATCACCTCGACGGCTTCCCCGTCCTCGGCAATGGCGACATCTTCAGCGCGCCCGATGCGCTCCGCATGGTCGAGCAGACCGGATGCGCCGGTGTCGTCGTCGGACGCGGCTGCCTCGGCCGGCCCTGGCTCTTCGGGCAACTGGCCGCGGCATTCGCGGGCGAGCCTCTCCCGCCCGACCCGGATCTCGCCCGCGTCATCGAGGTCTTCCGGCGGCATGCGGGCCTCCTCGTCGAGGCCTTCGGGGAGCGCACCGGCTGCTGCGAGATCCGCAAGCACGTGGCCTGGTACTTCAAGGGGTACGCCGTCCGCCGACACGTGCGCCAGGACCTCGCCAACGTCACGTCCCTGGGGCAGGTCGACGACCTCCTTGCCCTCATCGACCCCGACCAGCCGGCCGATGTCGAGGTGATGGCGTCGCCCCGCGGCCGGACCGGGGGCGAGCGCACGCCGTCGCTGCCGGACGGGTGGCTGGACTCGCCCTTCCTCGATGCCGCGTCGGCGGCCCAGGTGAGCCAGGCGGAGCTGGCGGTCAGCGGTGGCTAGCGTCACGTGGCGTCACCCGGTGCCCGACGATCACGCAGCGGTCGCGGCGGTCGTCGACGACTGGTGGGGTGGTCGCAGCATGGCCGACATGCTCCCCCGACTCTTCTTCGATCACTTCCGCGACACCTCGTGGGTGGCCTGGGACGACTCCGGCGGCGTCATCGCCTTCGTCATCGCCTTCGCGTCCCCGCACGCGGCGTCCGAGGGATATGTCCACTTTCTCGGGGTGGACCCCGCGTGGCGCGGCCGGGGTCTCGGCCGGGAGGCCTACGAGCGCACGTTCGCGGACCTGCGCGCCCGTGGATGCACCCGGGTGTCCGCGGTCACCTCCCCGGTCAACCTCGACTCCCAGGCCTTCCATCGCGCGCAGGGATTCGCGGTGAGCGAGATCCAGGTGGCGTACGACGGCCCCGGACAGGACCGAGTCCTCCTCACCCGCGAGATCTGACCGGTCTCAGGGGAGTTATGGCCCTACCGTCCGGGACTTCGGGCCTGCTTCAGTGGCCGAGTGACCACCTACGTGTACGACTTCGCCCGGGGCAGGAGAAGCCAGGCGGATCTGCTGGGTGGCAAGGGGGCGAATCTCGCCGAGATGACGAGGCTGGGGCTGCCCGTGCCACCGGGGTTCACGATCACCACGGAGGCGTGCCGCTACTACCTCGAGCACGGCGAAGAGCCGGAGACGCTGACCCCTCAGGTGAGCCAGCATCTCGACCGGCTCGAGGAGAGGATGGGTCGCCGGCTGGGCGATCCCGCGGATCCGCTCTTGGTCTCCGTGCGCTCGGGCGCGCGCTTCTCGATGCCCGGCATGATGGAGACCGTCCTCAATATCGGATTGAACGACCAGAGCGTGAAAGGCCTGGCCGAGATCGCCCGCGACGAGCACTTTGCCTGGGACTCCTATCGGCGCCTGATCCAGATGTTCGGCAAGACGGTCCTCGACATCGACGGCCACCTCTTCGAGCGCGCGCTCGACGCGGCCAAGGCGGCGAGCGGCGTCTCGACCGACGTCGAGATGCCGACCAGCGCGCTTACGACCCTCGTCGACACCTACGCGGGCATCGTCCTCGACCAGACGGGGCGGCCGTTCCCGCAGGACCCTCGGGAGCAGCTGAGCCTGGCGATCCTCGCCGTCTTCCGGTCCTGGAACACCGATCGAGCCCGGCTCTACCGGCGTCGTGAGCGCATCCCGCACGACCTCGGCACCGCGGTCAACGTCCAGGTCATGGCCTTCGGCAATCTCGGTGAAGGGTCCGGGACCGGGGTGGCCTTCACGCGCGACCCGTCCACGGGGGCGCGCGGTGTCTACGGCGACTACCTACCGGACGCCCAGGGCGAGGATGTGGTGGCCGGCATACGCAATACCTACTCGCTGGCCGAGCTCGGGGAGCGTGATCCCGATGCCTACCACCAGCTCCTTGACATCATGCGCCGCCTCGAGCTGCACTATCACGACCTGTGCGACATCGAGTTCACCGTCGAGCGGGGCGTCCTGTGGATGCTGCAGACCCGTGTCGGCAAGCGCACTGCGGCCGCGGCATTCCGCATCGCGGTCCAGCTCGTCGACGAAGGCATCATCGACAGAGACGAGGCGGTCCTCCGCGTCACCGGCGCGCAGCTGGCCCAGTTGATGTTCCCGCGCTTTGCCGATGGCACCGAGCACGTGGCGATCGCCCGTGGCATGAGCGCCTCTCCCGGCGCTGCGGTGGGCCAGGCCGTCTTCGACTCGCGCACGGCCGTGGCCTGGGCCGAATCGGGTCACCACGTGATCCTGGTCCGCCGCGAGACCAACCCCGATGACCTCGCCGGGATGGTGGCGGCGACCGGCATCCTCACCAGCCGTGGCGGGAAGACCTCCCACGCCGCCGTCGTCGCTCGCGGCATGGGCAAGACCGCGGTCTGCGGGGCGGAGGACCTTGATGTCGACACCGTGGGGCGGCAGCTGACGACCGCCTCGGGGCTGGTGGTGAGGGAGGGTGATGTCCTCTCCATCGATGGCAGCTCCGGTGCCGTCTACCTCGGGGAGCTCCCGGTCGTCGACAGCCCGGTCGTGCGGTACTTCGAGGAAGGCGTCGCCTCCGCGTCGCAGGATGCCGATGAGGACACCCGCGAACTCATCATGGCGGTGGACCGGATCATGCGCCACGCCGATCGGTCGCGCCGCCTGCTGGTCCGTGCGAATGCCGACACCGCGCCCGATGCGCAGCGCGCTCGCCGCATGGGTGCCGAGGGGATCGGCCTGCTGCGCACCGAGCACATGTTCCTGGGCGATCGCAAGCAGTACGTCGAGCGGCTGATCCTCGCCAGCGACGAGGAGGAGAGGCAGGAGGCACTTGACGCGCTGCTGCCGCTGCAGCGCAAGGACTTCATGCGGATCCTGGAGTCGATGGACGGCCTGCCCGTCACCATCCGGCTCATCGACCCGCCGCTTCACGAGTTCCTGCCCGATCGCACGGACCTCGCCGTCCGCGTGGCCCTGGCCGAGGCCCGGGGCGAGCCCCATGAGGCGGAGCTGCGGATGCTCCAGGCCGTCAACCGCCTCCACGAGCAGAACCCCATGCTCGGCCTGCGGGGTGTCCGCCTGGGCCTCGTCCTGCCGGGCCTGTTCGCGTTGCAGGTGCGGGCCATCGCCGAGGCGGCGTGCATGCGGCAGAAGCTCGGGGGCGATCCGCGCGCGGAGATCATGATCCCGCTCGTCGGCTCCATCCAGGAACTCGAGCTCGTCATCGAGGAGGCCGCCGCCGTCCTGGAGGAGGTAGCCGAGGTCCACGGCTGCACGCTGAGGTTCCCGATCGGCACGATGATCGAGCTGCCGCGCGCCGCCGTCACCGCGGGCCAGATCGCCGAGGCAGCGGAGTTCTTCTCCTTCGGCACCAACGACCTCACCCAGACCACCTGGGGCTTCAGCCGCGACGATGTCGAGGCCGCCTTCTTCTCGGCGTACCTGGATAAGGGAGTCTTCGGCGTCTCGCCCTTCGAGTCCCTCGACCGCGAGGGAGTGGGCGCCTTGGTCGCGATGGCCGTGGAGGCCGGACGCTCCGTGCGGCCCTCGCTCACGTGCGGCGTGTGCGGGGAGCACGGCGGCGACCCGGATTCGGTGCACTTCTTCCACGACGTGGGCCTCGACTACGTGTCCTGCTCGCCGTTTCGCGTGCCGATCGCCCGGCTCGAGGCCGGTCGCGCCGCCCTGGGGGCAGGCGGCTCCGACACCCGGTGACCGCCGACCCCCTAGGGTCGGAGGGTGACGCGCGCATCCAGCCTGCCGCCGGGCTATGACGCCTTCGATGTCGCGCGTCGCGTGGTCACTGACGACGCCAGCCTCCGCTCGCCGTTCGCGCGCGACCGGGCTCGCGTCCTCCACTCCTCGGCACTGCGGCGCCTCGCGGCCAAGACCCAGGTCTTCGTGGCCGGCTCGGCCGACTTCCCGCGCACGAGGCTCACACACACCCTCGAGGTGGCGCAGATCGCGCGCGAGATGGGGTCGGCGCTGGGCTGTGATCCCGATCTTGTCGACGTCGCGGGGCTCGCGCATGACCTGGGCCATCCCCCCTTCGGTCACAACGGCGAGCGCGAGCTCGACCTCATCGCTGAGCGCATCGGGGGCTTTGAGGGCAATGCGCAGACACTGCGGGTCCTCACGCGGCTGGAGTCGAAGGTCATCGATCCTGCGACGGGTCGCAGTGCGGGGCTCGACCTCACCCGCGCCTCCCTGGACGCGGCCTGCAAGTACCCCTGGCCCCGGCGTGAGGGCACCGAGAAGTTTGGCTACTACGCCGATGACGCGGCGGTCTTCCGGTGGCTGCGCGAGGGTTCCCCGGGCGAGCGCACCTGCCTGGAGGAGCAGGTCATGGACTGGGCCGATGACGTGGCCTACTCCGTGCATGACGTCGAGGACGCCCTGCACTCCGGTCACGTCACCCTCGACATGTTCACCTCGGCCACCGAGCGCGAGAACATCATGGATGTCGCGCACCGGCACTACCTCCCGGGAATCGATCCCGCGGGGCTCAGTGTGGCCCTCGATCGGCTGCTGGCCCTGGACTACTGGCCGCGCTCCTACGAGGGCACCCAGGCGCAGCTCGCCGCACTGAAGGACTTCACCTCGCGGCTCATCGGGCGCTTCTGCGTCGCTGCGGAGCGGGCCACCCGCGAGGCCTACCCGGGATTCCCGCTCACCCGCTACGCCGCGCAGCTCATCGTGCCTGACGAGGTCCGCGCGGAGGTCGCGGTGATGAAGGCCGTGACGGCGCTCTATGTCATGCGGCGCACCGGCGCCGCCGAGGAATACGCCCGTCAGCGCCTGCTCCTCGCCGAGCTCGTCGACGCGCTCTCCCGACGCGGTGGACGCGATCTCGAGCCATGGATTGCGCCGGAGTACGACGCCGCGGCCGACGACGGCTCCCGCCTGCGGGTCGTCATCGACCAGGTGGCGAGCCTCACCGACGCGAGTGCCGTGGAGTGGCACGCGCGGCTCTGCCGCTAGGCCTGGGGACGGCACCGGCCCGGCCCTCGGCAGTCCACCTAGGATCAGGTCATGGCGGGCCGCATCAGAGACGAGGATGTGGCCCTCGTGCGCGAGAAGGCCCGCATCGACGAGGTGGTCCGAGACTACGTGGCCCTCAAGCCGGCGGGAGGCGGATCCCTCAAGGGGCTGTGCCCCTTCCACGATGAGCGCTCGCCC
>JBPCSL010000086.1:0-3877 GCA_051007175.1 Candidatus Nanopelagicales bacterium | reverse complement strand
GAGCTGGTCGCGCTGATCGGTGAGGCCATGCTGCGGGACGTGGTGGCCTTTCAGCGCCGGGCGATGCTCGAGCATGTGGCGCGACCCATCGCCATCAACATCTCCTCGCGGGAGTTCGGCTCGCCGGCCCTGGCCTTCGAGATCGGCCAGAAGGTCGCCCAGGCGGGGATCCCCCCGAACTTGGTGTCGCTGGAGATCACCGAGGGTGCCGTGACGGGCGAAGGCAACCAGTACGCTCTGCTCAACGTGCTGCGCAGCGCTGGATTCAAGGTGGCCATCGACGACTTCGGCGTCGCGCAGTCATCGCTGTCGAGGCTCCGCGAGATCCCGCAGGACGAGGTCAAGGTCGACAAGGCCTTCGTCGACAACGTCCCGGAGAACGAGATCGACAGCAACATCCTGCGCGCCATCGTGTCACTTGGCGCTGCCACGGGCTCGCACGTCGTCATCGAGGGCGTCGAACGCCAGGAGCAGCTGGACTTCCTGCGCACCCTCGACCCCGTCGCGGTCCAGGGCTACGTGTACTCGCCCGCAGTCCCTGCCGATGACTTCCTGCACATGCTCAAGGAGCAGCCGTGGAGATCGGTCGACTGACTACTCGGTTGCGATGTGCAGCCGACGGGCAGCCTCGGCGACCGAGCCCGAGAGGCTCGGATATACCGTGAACGTCGACGCCAGCTGATCGACCGTGAGTCGCTGCTCGACGGCGATCGTGAGCGGATGGATGAGCTCGCTGGCATGGGGGCTCACGATCACGGCGCCGGCGACGATGCGGGATCCACGTCGGCAGAAGAGCTTGACGAAGCCGTAGTGCATGTCCTCCATCTTCGCCCGGGCATTTCCCTGGAGGGGCACGAGCACGACATCGCCCCGGAAACGCCCGGAGTCGAGATCCGCCTGGGTCAGCCCCACCTGGGCGATCTCCGGATGCGTGAAGACGGTGCTGGAGACGGTGCTGAGATCGATGGGTGCGACGGCGTCGCCGAGGGCGTGCCACATGGCGATGCGACCCTGCATGGCGGCGACCGACGCCAGCATGAGGACGCCCGTGGAGTCGCCTGCCGCATACACGCCCCTGCGAGAAGTGCGTGAGACGCGGTCGACCGTGATGTAGCCGTTCGCATCGGTGTCGATGCCGACGGCGGCGAGGTTGAGGCTGTCGGAGTTGGGGAGGGAGCCGACCGCCATCAGGACATGGGATCCCTCGACGACGCGTCCGTCCTCGAGGATGACCTCGACGCCGGAGTCGGTGCGCCGCGCTGCCACTGCACGGGACCGGCCCATGACCTCCAGGCCGCGGCGGCCGTAGACCTCCTCGACCACGCGCGCCGCGTCGGGATCCTCGCCCGGCAGGACGCGGTCGCGTGACGAGATGAGCACGACGTCGCTTCCGAGCGCGTGATAGGCACCGGCGAACTCCGCACCGGTGACTCCCGAGCCGACCACGATCAGGCGCTCGGGGACGTCGTCGAGGCCGTACACCTGCTCCCACGTGAGGATCCGCTCGCCGTCCGGGCGTCCGTCGGGAAGGCTCCGTGGGCGGGCTCCCGTGCTGATGAGCACGACGTCTGCGGGGACCACGTCCGTCTGCCCGTCGGGCCGATCGACGATGACGGCTCCGGCATCACCGAACCGGGCGGTGCCCGCAATGATCGTGATGCCCTCACGATCAAGTCGTGCAGCGATGTCCGCGCTCTGCGCCAGTGCGAGCCGCGTGATGCGGCTGTTGACGGCGCGCAGGTCGACGCCGATGATCGACGGCTCGGGCGCCCGGCCGTTGATCAGGATTCCCAGCGAGGCGCTGGCGTTGGTTGCCGTGATCGCGTTCGCCGTCGCGATCAGTGCCTTGCTGGGCACGCAGTCCGTCAGGACGGCAGAGCCCCCGACGCCATCGCGATCGATGAGGGTGACCTGGGCACCCAGCTGACTGCCCACGAGCGCCGCCTCGTAGCCCCCCGGCCCGCCGCCGATGATCACGACCCTTGTCCGCGACGCCGCCTGTCCCTGCACGTGCGGCATTCTTCCCTATACGGGTCGAGGTCCTTACGCTGAACCCGTGACGCTCTATGCCGCCTACGGATCCAATCTCGATCCGCATCGCATGGCGTCGCGTGCGCCGGCGTCGCCAGCATCCGGGACCGGCTGGCTGCACGGATGGCGCCTCACCTTCGCGGGCGAGGACGTGGGCTGGGACGGTGCCCTGTCGACCGTCGTCGAGGACGAGCGCGAGCAGGTCTTCGTCGTCCTCTACGACGTCCCACCTCAGGACGAGTCGGCTCTCGACGTGTGGGAGGGCGCCGAACTCGGACTGTGGAGGAAGATCCGCGTGCGCGTGCATACTCTGGACGGCGATGCCGTCGCGTGGCTGTACGTCCTGGACGCCTACGAGGGCGGTCTCCCGTCCGCGCACTACCTCGGCGTCATCGCCGATGCGGCCGAGGCCGGCGGAGCCCCGGCCGACTACGTCGAACGCCTCCGCCGACACCCCTGCCGAGGCCTGGGCGATGACTAGCCGCGGAGGCCCGGGTCGGCGGGGATAGGCTCCCCGACTATGGCCGAATTCATCTACACGCTCCGCAAGGCACGCAAGGCCCACGGCGACAAGGTCATCCTGGATGACGTCACGCTGTCCTTCCTGCCGGGAGCGAAGATCGGTGTCGTCGGCCCCAACGGAGCCGGCAAGTCCAGCCTCCTGAAGATCATGGCCGGCATCGACGACGTGTCCAACGGTGAGGCGATGCTGCATGAGGGCTTCACCGTCGGCATCCTCATGCAGGAGCCGAACCTCGACGAGGCGCGGACGGTCCTGGAGAACGTGCAGGACGGCGTCGCCGAGACCAAGGCCATGGTCGATCGCTTCAATGAGATCTCCGCGGCCCTTGCCGATCCCGATGCGGACTTCGACACGCTGCTCGCCGAGATGGGCAAACTGCAGGAGGACATCGATCACCGCAACGCCTGGGATCTCGACGCGCAGCTCGACCAGGCCATGGACGCCCTCCGGTGCCCGGCCGGCGACGCGGACGTGTCCGTCCTCTCCGGCGGAGAGAAGCGGCGCGTGGCCCTGTGCAAGCTCCTCCTCCAGCAGCCCGACCTCCTCCTGCTCGACGAGCCCACCAACCACCTCGACGCGGAGAGCGTGCAGTGGCTCGAGCAGCACCTCGAGAAGTACCCCGGCACCGTCGTCGCCATCACCCACGATCGCTATTTCCTCGACAACGTGGCCCAGTGGATCCTCGAGCTCGATCGAGGGCGCGCGTATCCGTATGAGGGCAATTACTCGACCTACCTGGAGACGAAGGCCTCGCGCCTGAAGGTCGAGGGCCAGAAGGACGCCAAGCTCAAGAGGCGACTGGAGGGGGAGCTGGAGTGGGTGCGTTCCAATGCCAAGGCCCGCCAGACCAAGAGCCGTGCGCGACTCGACCGCTACGAGGAGATGGCCGCGGAGGCCGAGAAGACCCGGAAGCTGGACATGGAGGAGATCCAGATCCCGCCGGGTCCGCGACTGGGCGGCATCGTGGTCGAGGCCACGAACCTGACGAAGGCCTTCGGCGATCGAGTCCTCATCGACGACCTGTCCTTCTCGCTGCCGCGCAACGGCATCGTGGGCGTCATCGGTCCGAACGGCGTGGGCAAGACGACGCTCTTCAAGATGATCGTGGGCGCCGAGCCGCTCGATTCCGGGACGCTCGAGCTCGGCGAGTCGGTCAGGATCTCCTATGTCGATCAGGGCCGCGCCGGCATCGAGGCAGACAAGAGCGTGTGGGAGGTCGTCTCGGGGGGCAACGATTACATCACGGTGGGCAAGACCGAGGTGCCGAGCCGCGCCTACGTGGCGAGCTTCGGCTTCAAGGGACAGGACCAGCAGAAGAAAGCC
>JBPCSL010000085.1:0-22803 GCA_051007175.1 Candidatus Nanopelagicales bacterium | reverse complement strand
GGTGGCTGCGCGGTCATCGACGTGGCCCACTGGGCCAGCGAGTGGCCGTGGCTCCTCCAGGCCGCCGCCCTTCTCGAGACCGATCTCGCGGGGACTACGGTGGAGAGCGTCATCTCGGAGATTCCCACGGACCCCTGGTCCCTCGCGGTGAGGAGTGAGCGCTGAACGCCGACCCGCAGCAGCAGCTGGTCCTGCTCGAGGTGCAGCAGCACGACCTCGAGGTCGATCGCGTCCGGCACCGCCGGGCGACCTTGCCCGAGGCGGCGAAGGTCGTGGAGCTGGAAGCGGCCCAGAAGGCGCTCGCCGACCGCATCACCGAGGTGTCCGTGGAGGTCGATGACCTCCAGCTGGAGCAGCGCAAGGCGGACAACGATGTCGACCTGGTGCGGCAGCGGTCGGAGAAGGACCGTCAGCTTCTCGACTCCGGCACGATCAACGATGCCAAGCAGCTCACGAACCTCCAGCATGAGCTGGAGTCGCTGGCGCGGCGCCAGTCCGACCTGGAGGACGTCGAGCTCGAGGTCATGGAGCGCCTTGACGATGCGCAGCGACGCCAGGCCGCGCTGGTGGCCGAACGCGATCGCCTTGCCACGGACCTGGCCGACGCCGTGACGGCGCGCGATGCGGCTCTGGCCGCGCTCGCCGAGGAGGAGGCTGTGGCGCGGGTAGCGCGCGACGCATCCGCAGCGGGCGTCGGCGCCGAGCTCCTGGCGCTCTACGACAAGCTGCGCGCCGACAACGCCGGCATCGGTGCGGCGCCGCTCCACCGCGGTCGCTGCGAGGGCTGCCGCATGGAGTTGACCCCGGTGGATCTCGGTCGCATCCGCGAGGCCCCGGCAGATGAGGTGCTGCGGTGCGAGGAGTGCCGGCGCATCCTGGTGCGGACTCCGGACTCGGGACTATGAGCCGGCGCCTCGTCATCGAGGCGGACGGCGGCTCGCGCGGCAACCCCGGCCCTGCCGCCTACGGCGCGGTCGTGCGCGACGGCGAGACCGGGCGCATCCTCGCCGAGGTCGCCGCGACGATCGGGGTGGCCACCAACAACGTCGCCGAATACCGCGGCCTCATCGCCGGCCTCGAGCAGGCCATCGAGATCGATTCCACCGCGGCCATCGAGGCGCGGCTGGACTCCAAGCTCATCGTCGAGCAGATGTCCGGGCGCTGGGCCATCAAGAACGCCGCCCTGCGCGAGCTCGCGCTGGCCGCCCGGCGCATGGCCCCGCAGACGACGTACACCTGGGTGCCGCGTGCACAGAACAAGGCCGCCGACCGTCTCGTCAACGAGGCACTCGACGCCGAGATGCGCGGGGAGGAGATCTCCCTCGAGCGGCACCCGGGCCTTGGTGTCCCCGATGCCGAGGATGTCGTCGGCGAGGTCCTCGAGGACCGGGCGCGCGAAGAGCGCCCGAAGGCCATGGTGGGCTGGGCCACTGACCTCGGCGTCCCGACCATGACACTGCTGGCCCGCCACGGTGCCACCGCGCTCAGTCTTGAGAAGCGCTTCAGCGGGTCGGGCGGATTCGACGCGCCGCTGGCCCCGGTGGGCGAGGCGCAGGCCGAGGCGCTGGCCCGCGAGATCGTCGCCCGCGGCGGAGTCGATGCGGTCGTCGCCTCCCCGTTGCTGCGGACGCGGCAGACCGCGGCCATCGTGTCGCGCCATACCGGGGCGGCCGTGGACATCGAGGACGGGCTGGCCGAGTGCGCCTTCGGCGAGTGGGACGGGCTCACCTTCGCCGAGGTGCAGGAGCGCTGGCCTGCCGAGCTCACGGCCTGGCTGGCCTCCACGGACGTCGCGCCCCCCGGGGGCGAGTCCTTCGCCGCGTGCCGCGACCGCGTGGATGCGGCGCGCCGCGCGACGCTGGAGCGCCATGCGGGCCAGCGCATTGCCGTGGTGTCGCACGTGACGCCGATCAAGCTCATCACCGGCATCTGCGTGGACGCTCCGCTCTCGAGCCTCTACCGCATGGAGCTCGCGCCCTGCTCGCTCACCACGATCGCGTGGTTCCCGGACGGCAACTCCTCGCTGTTCGGATTCGCCGAGTCGGCGCACTTGCGCACTGTCGACGCGGGGCCCGGAGTCTGATCAGGTCTCGCGCACGATGACGTCGATCGTCCACGGCTGGCCGTCCTTGCGCGGTGGGGCGAGCTCCACCCGGTAGCCGGCAGCGCCCAGGGCGCCGGCGAGGTCATCGATGGACTTCGCGCGCGGCTCGGCGAGCAGGGAGCGGACGAGGCGCCCCTTCGTGGCCTTGTTGTGGTGACTCACCACGCTGCGCGTGCCGCCGCGCTCCTGCAGCACCCGGGCCACCGCGGTGCGCTCCCCGAGCTCGACGGGCACAGGCCCGAGGGCGACGTACGCCGACGACCGGAGGTCCAGGACGATCCCCGTGCCGGCAGCCTCGACGATGGTCGGGCCCAGCACCGGTCGCCAGGTCGCGGCGAGCGGCCCCACGCGGGGGAGGGTCGTGTCGGCCGACAGCCGGTAGGCCGGGATCGGGTCGGTCACCTTGAGGAGCCCGAAGAGCGCGGAGGCGATGGCGATGTCCGCCGCGGCGCGGGTGCGCGCGCGAGCGGGCAGGGACGCGAGATCGAGCGCGTCGTACAGCACCCCGGTGTAGATCTCGCCCGCGGGCGCCGCAGGGGTCGTGAGGAGATCACGATTGCGCTGGAGCTCATCGTCCTGCCGGGTCGAGATGCCAAGGACAGTGCGCGCCGTCGCGGCCGGTCCGTCGCACAGTCGCATCAAGGCGGCAGCAATGGCCTCCCGCGTGGGCGACAGCGTGGAGAAGGCCAGGGTGCTCATGCGCAGGGGCCGTCCCTTCGACGGCGCGGCCTTCCCCTCGCTGGGCGGAAGGAGGATGAGCATGGCCCCACGCTAGACCTGGCGCGGCGATACAGTGCGGCAGACGACTCGGGGGATCGCCGGGTCACCGGCCCCTGGAGAGTCATGCTGCGTCGGCTTGTCACCATCCCGGCTTCCCTGCTCGCTGTCGCCGTCATGCTGGCAGCCTGCAGCTCGTCCTCCCCGTCGACGTCCTCCTCCTCGCCGGCTTCCGGTGGGCAGACCGTCGGCTTCCTCGTCTTCGATGCCGAGCTCGACACCTTCGTCACGGCCCTCGTCGATGCGGTCGACGGCGCGGCCCAGGCGAGGGGCCTGCAGTTGACGGTCGTGGACGGCAAGAACGACGCCGCCACCCAGACCGCCGCCGTCCAGCAGTTCATTGCCGACGGAGTCGACGCGATCCTGCTCTACCCCGGCGACCCCACGACGCTGATGCCGGTCGTGAAGGAGGCGGCCGACAAGGGGATTCCGGTCTTCACGGTCAACCTCAACCTGGAGAAGGGCGCGCCCATCATCACGTACGTCGGATCCGACGACTACGACTACGGCAAGGAGCAGGCCGAGCTCCTCGTCAAGGCCATCGGCGAGTCCGGCACCGTAGGCCTGCTCACCGGCGAGATCGGCACATCGGCCGAGCTCGCGCGCACGGCCGGGATCACCGACTACCTCAAGGACTACCCCGGCATCCGGATCGTCGAGAAGCAGCCGGACAACTGGACCGACGACAGCGCGGTGGCGGCGGTGCAGGCGTGGGCTGCGGCCTACCCGAAGGGCTCCCTCAGCGCCGTCATGGCCGAGGGCCCGGAAGTCGCGGCCGCCGCGGAGTGGGCACGGGGCCAGGGCCGCGATGACATCACCTTCATCGCGGGCGACTACGACACCGCCGTGCAGAAGGCCATCGTGGACGGTGCCGTCTACGGCACCGTCGTGCAGTACCCGAAGGAGCAGGGGGAGAAGGCCATCGAGGCTATCTTCCACTGGCTCAATGGCGCCCAGGACAAGGTGCAGCGGCCCACGGCGTACACCTCGCTGCCGACCGTCACCCAGGAGGACGCCGCAACGACTCCGCCGGCATACCAGTAGGTCAGGCCGGGGAGGCCGCTGCGCGTGTGTCTCCGGCCCTATAGAAGGGCGTGAGGATCGCGACGGCCAGCATGGCGAGGCCGGCACCCGCGAGCGTGGCGACGAGCCGGGTGACGTCGGCGCGCAGGAAGTCGGGAGAGCTGCCGGTCACCAGGAGCAGGATCGCCGGGGTGAGGACCGCGGTGTAGAGCCAGTACGGGTACTGGGGACTGATGAGCAGGTACATCGACACCAGCATGAGGATCTCGCCCACGACCAGCGTCATCCAGGTGGCGGGGATGATGACGTGCAGGCCGTAGACGACGATGACGCCGATGACGGTCCCGAGGGCCCGCTGCCAGCTGCGCTGGGCGGCGTCGTTGAGGTAGGGCTGGAAGACCACGGTGACCGTGAGGATGAACCACGCGCCGCCGTGGCCCCAGGCAATGCTCGTGGAGAAGAACGCCGCGATGCCGGTGAGCACCGCCAGGGTGGCGGCGTACATCCACGTGCGGCTCCACTCCTCCGGCGAGTGATGCGGCGAGGGGACGCGGCGGCTGAGAAGCCATCCGACGGCGCATCCCCACAGGGTTGCCGCGAGGGTTGCCACGACGATCGTGGCCGTGTCGACGGCACGGTCCCCGTGGAGTGTCGGGGGAATGCTCACCATGAAGCCGACGGTGATGGGGATGGTGAGGAAGGACTTCGACAGGCCCCAGCGACACGTGATGCCCATGAGCAGGGAGGTGGCGGCCATGACCAGGGCGGCAGCAGGCGCGTTGCCGGAGGCGAGGAAGCCGAGAGCGGAGGCCACGGTCAGTCCTGCGCTTCCGATGAGGCTGGCACGCAGGCTTCCGAGCATGGCGGGGATGAGCGCTGCGACCGTGGGGAGGACGAGTGAGCCGGCGACTGCGCCGAACCCCAGGAGCCCGGCCACGAGCGGTGGCACGAAGACGCCCACCATCATGATGACCATCACGGCGCCCATGCCGGCGACCTTGCGCACGGGGTGGCTCGGCGCCTGTCCTATCCCGCCGGGCGTGCCCTGTTCCCCTGCTGACATGGCGGGCACCATAGCGGCATCGGCAGGTCGCCGACGGGATCTGCCGTCAAGTCAGGCCCGGGTACCCTGGGGGAGCGGCGGACGAGCCGACCGGGCGATCGCGGCATCGCGTGCGATGTCGAGGAAAGTCCGGACTCCACAGGGCAAGGTGGTGGGTAACGCCCACCCGGGGCAACCCGCGGGACAGTGCCACAGAAAGCAGACCGCTAGTCCTCGGACTAGTAAGGGTGAAACGGCGGTGTAAGAGACCACCAGCGCCGCAGGCGACTGCGGCGGCTCGGCAAACCCCACCCGGAGCAAGACCAAGAGGATCCACGGATCCATGGCAGGTGAGCGGCCCGCTCGGCCCGCAAGGGCCACGCCTGCTGGTAGGTCGCATGAGGCCATCGGCAACGGTGGTCCCAGATGGATGATCGCCCCTCGCGCGAGCGAGGACAGAATCCGGCTTATAGGTCGACTCGTCCGCCGCCCGGCCCTGCCAATGCGTCTTAGTTCCGCGAATGGTTAGTTCTTGGCGCAACTTCCAACCGTTGGCGGAACTAAGACGCGGGGAGGGGAGCTCAGGCGCGGAAAGTGGAGGTCGCGACTAGTCCGCGGTCTCGCGCTCCTTGCTCACGCGCATGAGCCGGTTGAGCATCTTGTCGAAGGCCTTGGACACCTCGCGGGCCCCGGAGGACTTCACCTTGTGCAGTGGCTGGCCGGAGCTCTCGGCCTGCTGGATGGCCACGCGATCGGGGATGGCGGGCTTGAGCAGTGCCTGGGCCCCGTGGATGGAGACGAGTTCGCGCTTGCGGTAGCGGTGCTCCTCGGTCTTCTCGCGCAGGCGGTTGACCACGATGCCCGCGAACTCCAGGCGTGGGTTCACCGAGTCCTTGATCTCCTTGACCTCGGCGATCGCCCGCTCGGCGCCCTGGGCGCCGAAGTAGGACGGCGTGGTCACCACGAGGGCGAGGTCGGAGGCGGCGAGGGCCTCGCGCGTGAGGGCCCCGAGTGACGGGGGGCAGTCGATGAGTACGAGATCGGCGTCGAGGTGACGTACGGCCCGCGCAAGCTTCGGACGGAAGGCCCGCGTGCCGGTCCACGAGTCGAAGCGGACGAGCTCGGGATCGCTGGCGATGAGTCGGACGGCGACGTCGCCCTCGCGCCAGTCGGACTTGGTGAGGGCCTCGGCCACCGATTCCTCGGTCGGGTGGGCCATCACCGTGGCCGCGGTCGCCCGGATCCGGCGTGAGCGCAGGACCGAGGTGGCATTGCCCTGGGGGTCGAGGTCGATGAAGACCGTGGTGAGCCCGCGGCGCAGGGCGGCGCCCGCAAGCCCCAGGGCGACCGACGTCTTGCCAACGCCGCCCTTGAGGCTGAGCACGCTCACGACTAGCACGAGTCAGAAGTGTGGACTGTCCGTTTCCCGGCCCTGTCTCCGGGGTCGCTCCCCGGCGGCCGGGCTCAGTGGCCCCGGTCGGAGGGGGGCTGGAGGGCCCGGTCGGCCACGATCCGGCAGAGCCGGCCCAGCTCCGCGAACTCGTCCGGGGTGAGTACGTCGACCAGGTGGCGCCGCACGCTCTCCACGTGGGTGGAGGCACTGGCGCTCAGGACCTGCCAACCCTGGGCGGTGAGGACGGCGAAGGACCCGCGCCGATCGTCGGAGCACTTCTCGCGAGACACCAGCCCGTCGGCCTCGAGCCGATCGATCTGGTGGGAAAGCCTGCTGCGCGAGGACATGGTCACCTCGGCAAGCTCGCTCATGCGCAGCCGCCGACCGGGCGCTTCCGACAGGTGCACGAGGATGACGTAGTCGGCGAGGCTCAGGCCGGTCTCCTCCTGCAGGTCGCGATTGAGCCGATCGGGGAGCAGCAGGGTCGCCGCGATCCACGAGCGCCAGGAGGCCTGCTCGTCCTCGGAGAGCCACCGGGTCATGGGGTGCCCGTCATCTGCCAGATCCGCACGCCTCCCAGGATGCCAGCCGTATTGGGGACGATGACCCCCTTGGGCCCGACATCGGAGGGATCGAGGCGCTTGGCATTGCCCCCGCCGACGTAGACGCGGTCGAAGAAGAGCATGTCGTGGAAGTTCGCAAGCGCTTGGCGAACCTCGGGTCGCCACTTGTGCGTGCCGATCTCCTGCCGCCGCGCCTCGCCCAGGGCGATGTCGGTGGTCATGCCCTTGCGGAACGGGCCGTGCGAGAGGTCGAAGTGCGGCAGGAGGCGACCGTCATTGAAGAGCGCCGTGCCGACCCCGGTGCCGAGCGTCAGCACGAACTCCACGCCGTTGCCCTGAACGACGGCCGCGCCTTGCATGTCGGCGTCGTTCACCACGACGACGGGGAGGGCGAACGCGCGGGCGAGCGCGTCGGCAAGGGGGAATCCGTCCCATGCGGCCACGAGCTGCGGATCTGGCGGGCCGCCGTAGACCTGGCGGGAGAACGCCGGGACTTCCAGGACGATGCCCCCTCGGACGAGGCCGGGGAATCCCACGGACACACGGTGGTAACCGGTGAGGTCAGCGGTGAGCGCGGTGAGGTGCGAGATGAGCTGCTCGGGAGGGCATGGGTAGGGGGTGGGCACCTTGACCTTGGGGGAGACCATGACACCGCTGCTGTCCACCAGCGCCGCCTTGAGCCCCGTGCCGCCGACGTCAATGCCGAGGGTGAGGACATCCTGGGGCCAGGAGGACGGGCCCGTCGATCCGGCCGAGTCGGGTGCCGGGGACGTCATGCGGGCAGCCTCTCACACGGTCAGGGCAGGGTGAGGATCTCGCTGCCGGTCTCGGTGACCACGAGGGTGTGCTCGAACTGGGCGGAGAGCCGCCGGTCCTTCGTGACGACAGTCCACCCGTCATCCCACATGTCGTACTCGTAGGTGCCCAGGGTGAGCATCGGCTCGATGGTGAAGGTCATGCCGGGCTCGAGCATCGTGGCATAGCGCTCGTCGTCGTAGTGGGGGACGATCAGCCCGCTGTGGAAGTGGGTGCCGATGCCGTGCCCGGTGAAGTCGCGCACGACGCCGTAGTCGAAGCGGCGCGCATAGCTCTCGATCACCCGCCCGATCACATTGAGCGGCCGGCCCGGGGCGACGGCGTTGATCCCGCGCATCATGGCCTCGTGCGTGCGCTCCACCAGGAGGCGCGCCTCCTCGGCGACCTCGCCCACGAGGAAGGTGGCGTTGGTATCGCCGTGCACTCCTCCGATGTACGCCGTGATGTCGATATTGCAGATGTCCCCCTCCTGCAGCACCGTCGAATCCGGGATGCCGTGGCAGATGACCTCGTTGAGGGAGGTGCATAGGGACTTGGGGAAGCCCCGGTAGCCCAGGGTGGAGGGGTAGGCCCCGTGGTCCAGGAGGTACTCGTGGCCGAGCAGGTCGAGCTCGTCGGTGGTGACCCCTGGGGCCACGGCCCGGCCCACCGCGGCGAGGGCACGGGCGGCAAGGCGCCCGGCCGCGCGCATGCGCTCGATGGTCTCGGGGTCCTTGACCTCGGAGCCGGAGAAGGGCTCGGGCCTGTCCTTGCCCACGTACTCGGGCCGCGGGATCTGGGCTGGCACGCCGCGCAGGGGAGACACCTGGCCCGGGGTGAGCGGCTCGCGGGTGACGGTCACGGGACGAGAGTGTAGGCGGCGCGCGCCGCGCACTAGGGTGGTGGCGACGGTTTCCCCAGGAGGAGGACGACGTGGACCTAGGGCTCGAGGGCAACGACCTGTGGTGGTTCAACCTGCGCACCCAGAAGGTGGAGCAAGGCCCGGGCGACCCCAACTCGGAGCGGCTGGGTCCCTACGCGACGCGCGCGGAGGCGGAGACGGCGGTGGACCGGGCGCATGCCCGCAATGAGGCCTGGGACGCCGCGGACGACGACTGACCGCTGATCACATGCAAAGGGCCCGCACCATGACGGTGCGGGCCCTTTGCATGAAGACCTAGCGCTTGCGAGCGGGAGCCTTCTTGGCTGCGCGCTTGCGGGCAGGAGCCTTCTTTGCTGCGGCCTTGCGAGCGGGAGCCTTCTTGGCTGCGCGCTTGCGGGCCGGTGCCTTCTTTGCTGCTGCCTTCTTCGCGGGAGCCTTCTTGGCCACGCGCTTACGGGCAGGAGCCTTCTTGGCTGCACGCTTGGCAGGAGCCTTCTTGGCCGCCTTGCGTGCGGTGGTCTTCTTTGCGACCGCCACGGTGCCTCCAGTTGGTCGTTCCCTGCCCCCTGGCAGGGCTTTCAGAGAACACTCTTGCAGATGTGGTGACGATTTCGCGACATCGCGGCATTTTCGCGCCCCGGTGTGTCGCGTCACACATTTCGCGTGAGTGCGTGCTATTTCGCGGTTCGAGACTGCGCGGGGAACCCATCACGAAGTCTCAGAAGTCCCATCAGCATCCATCTGTCGCCGTTGTCGCGTGTGGGCATCCGTGCGGGCGTCATAGCGCCACATCGCGGGGAAGGCGGCGCAGGCAATCCCGACGGCCGCCACGCAGGCGATGCCCCCAGTAATCAAGGAGGTACGCAGGCTCGTCAGCTGTGCCACGGATGTGCTGCGGACTTGGCCGAGAAGCGGGCCGATCGAATAGCTCAGCATCTCGATGCCGGCCATCCGGCCCCGGACGTCATCGGGGATGGATTGGTTCCACATCAACTGCCGGAAGTGGCCGCTCAGCATGTCGAAGTAACCGGCGATGGCGAGCAGGACCAGGATCCAGCCAATGGAGGGGGCGAGGCCGGCAAGTCCCACGGCCGCGCCCCAGCACACGGCGGCGACGGCGACAGCACGTCCGTGATGACGGATGCGTGGAGTCCATCCGCTCGTGAGTCCGAAGACGAGGGCGCCCACGAAACCTGCGGCGTACAGGAATCCCAGGGCCCACGGCGCATCGAACTCCTGGGCGATGAAGGGGAACAGTGCGAAGGGGAAGGCGAAGGTCATCGCCGCGAGGTCCACTGCGTAGGTGCCCATGATGTCCTTGCGGCTCCACGCATAGCGCATGCCGTCGGCGATATGGCGCACGCTGCGCTGGGCGGCCTGCGTCATCACCGGAGGGACAGGCTTCAGTCGCGCGAGGACGACGATGCTCGCGACGAAGCTGAGGGCATCGATGCCGTAGGCGGCGGCCGGTCCCCAGCCGGCGAGCACCAGTCCGCCGATCGCGGGTCCGGCGATCGCCGAGATGCTGCGATAGGTGGAATTGAGCGCGCCGGCCGCGGACAGGTCGTCATGGGGCACGACGCGGGGGAGGATCGCGTCGATCGACGGCCGCTGCAGGCCATCCACGGCCGCGAAGAGCATGGACACCACGTAGATGACGGCGACCTGGGGGCTGGCCAGGAGGGAGTTGGCGAGGAGTGCGAGGGCCAGGACGAGCGCGGCCGCCTCGCCTGCGAGGACCATGCGTCTCTTGTCGATGCGATCTGCCAGGGATCCGCCGTACAGGCCGAAGACGATGAGGGGCACCAGCTCGGCCACTCCGATGAGCCCGACGGCGAGGAAGGAATCAGTGAGCTCCGCCACCTGGAAGGGAATGGCGACATAGGTGAACATCGACCCCAGCGAGGTGATGAAGCCCCCCGCGAAGAGGTAGCGGAACTGGGGGTAGCGCCTCAGGGGACTGAGGTCGACCTGGATGCTCCGCCGCGCGCTCACCGCGGAAGTGTGCCGGACGAGTCGACCGGCTAGGGCTACTGGTAGGCGTGCTCCGCGGCCGGGTAGGTGCCATCCCGGACCTCGGCGGCCCAGGTGCTCACGGCCTCGGCGAGCACGGAGCGCACGTCGGCGTACTGCTTGACGAACTTCGGCCGCGGTCCGCGGGTGAGTCCCGCCATGTCCTGCCAGACCAGCACCTGGGCGTCGGTGGCGGCGCCGGCGCCGATGCCGATGGTGGGAATGGTGAGGATCTCGGTGACGTGACCGGCGAGGTCCGCGGGCACGACCTCGAGCACGACACCGCAGGCGCCGGCCGCCTCGAGGGCCTTGGCATCGCGCAGGAGTAGCTCGCCGGCCTCACCGCGGCCCTGCACGCGGTAGCCGCCGAAGACATTGACCGACTGGGGCGTGAGACCGAGATGGCCGATGACCGGGATGCCAGCGGAGACGAGGGCCTCGACCTGCGGGAGCACGCGCTGGCCGCCCTCGAGCTTCACGGCATGCGCACCGCCCTCTTTCATGAATCGCATGGCGGAGTCCATCGCCTGCGACACCGAGCCCTGGTAGGAGCCGAAGGGCATGTCGGCGACGACCATGGCCCGCTCGGAGCCGCGTGCAACGGCGGCAACGAGGGGGAGGAGGTCGTCCACGGTGACGGGGAGGGTCGAATCGAAGCCGAAGACGACCTGGGCCGCCGAGTCGCCGACAAGAAGGACGGGGATGCCCGCCTCGTCGAAGATGCCGGCGGTGACGGCGTCGTAGGCGGTGATCATCGACCATCGCTCGCCACGGTCGGTGGCGTCCTGAAGATCGCGGATGGTCGTGCGCCGAATGGCAGACGCGTGCGACATGGTGGTGCTCCCATCTCGAGGCTCCCGTGCGGAGTCCCCGGACGGGACAATCGTGGCACATTCCGGGGGCGGGGGCCAGGAATGTGCCGGACCCTCGGGCGAGCGATCGCGGGTCCCGATGGTGGCCCCGACCTGTGGGCCTCGACCTGTGGCACCGGCCTGTGGCCCGACCTGCGGCCCCGACCTGTGGCCCGACCTATGGCCCCGACCTGGGCTCCGACCTGGGCTCCGACCTGGGCTCCGACCTGTGGGCCCCGGTCTGTGGGCCCCGGTCCCGCCTCGGCGATGTGAACGCTGTGTTGTCTATGCGGCCGGATAAGGGGGAATAGACCACACAACATTCACCTCGCGGATCGGCGATGGATGAGGCCAGGGGCCCCTCGGATGGCTGGCGCGCGCGCCACCTTCCCCTCGGAATGGCGACCATTTGGAGGGGAAACCAGCCCCTTGGGCAGCCAAATCCGGGGTGAAAGCAGGCCCCCTGGGCAGGCGGTGGGTGTTCCTATACGGTACGGTTCCGTTTCGAAATAGACCCCCAGCCTTGGAGAGAGATGTCCCCCGATTCCTGGATGACGAGCGGCCAGGGTCACCCGCGCAGGTGGGCGATCCTCGCCGTCCTCGTGGTGAGCCTGCTCATCGTCGTGCTCGACAACACCGTGCTCAACATCGCCCTGCCCACGATCCAGAAGGACCTCCAGGCCACCCCGGGCCAGCTTGTCTGGGCGGTGGACAGCTACATCCTCGTGTTCGCCGCCCTGCTCTTCACGTGGGGCGTTCTGGGTGACCGATACGGCCGCAAGCGGATCCTCGTCATCGGGCTGGTCATCTTCGGAGTGGCATCCTTCGCCTGCGCCTTCGCCACCTCTCCCGGCATGCTCATCGGCCTGCGTGCCCTCATGGGCATCGGTGGGGCAGCGGTCACGCCGACGACGCTCGCCATCATCACCGTCGTCTTCCCCCCGCACGAGCGCGGCAAGGCCATCGGGGCCTGGGCCGGCGCCGTCGGCGCTGCGGTGGCGCTGGGGCCGGTCCTCGGCGGCCTCCTCCTCGAGAACCCGCAGTGGTCGAGCTGGATCACGGGCAATGACTGGGGCGCGGTCTTCCTCATCAACGTGCCGATCGTCATCATCGGCCTTATCGGCATCTGGCGTATCGTCCCCGAGTCGCGCAATCCCCACCCGCAGCGGCTCGACCTCGTGGGCCTCGTCCTGTCGATCGTCGGCCTCACCCTGCTCGTCTACGGCATCATCGATGCCTCCCAGACGCTGAGCTGGGTGGCTCCCTCGGTGGTCTATCCCATCCTGGGCGGCATCCTCGTCATCGCCTTCTTCCTCTGGTACGAGGCCCGCAGCGATCACAAGAGCTTCGACGTGTCGCTCTTCAAGAATCGCGGGTACGCCGTGAGCCTCACGGCGGTCACTCTCGCCTTCTTCGCGCTGTCGGGGATCACCTTCACCCTGCCGTTCTACTTCCAGATCCTGCGCGGCTACACCACCTTGACGGCCGGCCTGTGCTTCCTGCCCTTCGCCATCGGCCAGATCCTGGCGGCCCCACGCAGCGCCAAGATGGTCCTGCGATTCGGCTATCGGGCAGTGATGACGACCGGCCTGGTCATCGTCGCGATCTCGATGGCGGCCCTTATCTTCGTGCAGATCGACAGCCCGGTCTGGATCGTGCTCATCGTCTTCTTCCTCTTCGGCTTCGGCATGGGCAATGTCATTGCCCCGGCCTCCACCGTCATGCAGAACGTCCTGCCGCTGGCGCGCGCGGGTGCGGGATCGGCGGTCCAGAACACCGTGCGCCAGGTGGGCGGCGCGTTGGGCGTCGCCATCATCGGCACGGTGCTGGCCACGCGCTACTCCACCAAGGTGATGGGTGCCCTTGACGCGCTGCCTCCGCAGGTGCCGTCCGAGGCCAAGACGGCGGCCTCGCAGTCGATCGTCGCCACCGACGAGGTGCTCAACACCCTCGCCGCCAAGGGAGTGCCGTCCGACATCATCACGACGATTCGCAACGGTGCCTACGACGCCTTCCTCACGTCCTCCCACGCGACGTACATCATCTCGGTGACCCTGGTCACGATCGCGGCCCTCGTGGTGGGCTTCCTGCTTCCCCAGATCACGCCGCCCCGCAAGGGCGATGCGGTGCCGCACGACAGCAGCACCGACGACCGGGTGGCGACCCAGGAGTCGCTCTACTCGGAGGAACTGGCCGAGGAGCTCGGCGATGACCGTCGTCCCTGAACGCACGACGCGAGGGCGTCCGCGCAGCGAGGCCGCCGATCGAGCGATCGCGGAGGCGGCGCTCGAGGTGCTCTCGGACGAGGGGTTCGCGGGGTTCTCGGTCGAGGCCGTCGCGCAGCGAGCCGGCGTCGGCAAGGCCACGATCTACCGACGCTTCGACGGGCGCGATGACCTCCTCGTCGCTGCCCTGGACCGATTTCGCGATGACATGCCCGTCGTCGCGGTCCGCGGCACCGCCCGCGAGCGCCTCGAGGCACTCCTCGACATCGTGCGCACCCCCATGGGCGACAGCCGCGGCGGCCGTGTCATGGCACAGGTCATCTCCGCGGGGCCCCGGCACCCGGAGCTGCTGCAGGTCTTCTACGAGCGTGTCTTCGGCCCGCGGCGCGCCTTGATCTCGCAGGCCCTGCGCGATGGCATCGACGAGGGCTGGGTGCGCGAGGACCTGGATGTCGAGGCCGCCTACACGGTGCTCGTCGGCGCGATGATCTTCCTCAAGGTGTGGGCCTCGGCCGCCCCGGGTCAGGCATCGACGTCCTCGATCGTCGACATCGCCCTGGCGGGAATGGGTCGGCGCTAGCGCTCGCGCCAGCGATTGGTGATCGGCAGTCGCCGATCGCGACCGAAGGCCCGTAGCGAGATCTTGGTGCCGGGCGGGTACTGGCGGCGTTTGTACTCCGCCGCGTCGGTGAGGGCGAGGACCCGCTCCACGAGCGCCGTGTCGAATCCTGCCGCGACGAGATCCGCCGCACTGCGGTCGTGCTCGACGTAGTCGTCGAGGATGTCGTCGAGCACGTCGTACTCCGGCAAGGAGTCCTGATCGAGTTGCCCGGGCCGCAGCTCGGCGCTCGGGGGTTTATCGATGCTGTTGGGCGGGATCGGGGGAGTCTCGCCACGCGCCTCCGCGTGGGCATTGCGCCAGCGGGCGAGCTCCCAGACCAGGGTCTTGGGCACGTCCTTGATCGGGGCGAAGCCGCCGACGGCATCGCCGTAGATCGTGGAGTAGCCGACCGAGATCTCGCTCTTGTTGCCGGTGGCGAGGACGAGGTGGCCCTCGGCGTTCGACAAGGCCATGAGCGTCACGCCCCGCACGCGGGCCTGGAGGTTCTCCTCGGCCAGCCCGGAGACCTGCAGCTGCTCCTGGAAGGAGTCGACCATGGTCGCGATCGGCACGGTGCGGAATCGCAGGCCGGTGCGCGCTGCTAGGTCGGCGGCATCGTCGCGGGAGTGCTGCGAGGAGTAGGCGCTGGGCAGGGAGACGCCGTGGACGCGATCGTGGCCGAGGGCATCGCAGGCGATGGCGGCGACGAGCGCGGAGTCGATGCCTCCGGAGAGGCCGAGCACCACGCTGCCGAATCCGTTCTTGTCGACGTAGTCGCGCAAGCCCGTGACCAGGGCGGCGTACACCTCCTCGAGGTCGGCCATGCGCGGGGCGATCCGAGTCGGGAGTGCATCGCGCCCGGCGCCGCCCTGGGGGGAGACCTCGATGGCGTCGGCGCGCGATCCGGCCGGCAGATCGAGGTCGAGCAGGAGGACCTCCTCGTCGAACTGCGCCGACCTCGCGAGGACATCCCCGCCGGCCGACACCACGAGCGAGTCGCCATCGAAGACGAGCTCGTCCTGGCCACCCACCATGTTGACGTAGGCGAGCGCGCAGTCGGCCTCGGCCGCGCGCTGCTGGCACAGGGCCAGGCGCACGTCGTCCTTATTGCGCTCGTACGGCGATCCGTTGATGACGAGCAGCAGGCCAGCGCCGCGGGCGGCGGCCACCGGTCCACCGTCCTGCCACAGGTCCTCGCAGATGGCGATGGCGACGTCCACGCCCCGCACCCGCACCACGCAGGATGACTCGCCGGGGACGAAGTAGCGGAACTCGTCGAAGACGCCGTAGTTAGGGAGGTGATGCTTGCAGTAGCGCGCGACGATGCGTCCGCCATGAAGCACCGCGGCCGCGTTGACCGGGGCGCCACGCGGCCTCCCCAGACGGTCGCCGCGATCCTCGAGGCGATCGAGGTAGCCCACGACGACCGCGACGTCTCCCCATCCATCGGCCTGCAGTTCGCGGGCCAGGGCCTCGGCGCTCGCCCGGGACGCGGCCTGGAACGACGGCCGCAGCGCCAGGTCCTCGACGGGATAGCCGGTGAGGAACATCTCGGGCAGGGCCACGAGGTCCGCGCCCGCGGCGGCGGACTGCGCGACCAGTGCCCGCGCCTTCATCGCGTTGCCGGACAGATCGCCCACGGCGGGATCCGCCTGGACGAGGGCTACGCGCAGCGTCGGCACCCCTCGAGCGTAGGGGACGACGCGTAACGCGCCGGAAACACGGGGGGAGCAGACTGACGGTATGGACAAGCAGACCGAATTCGTCCTCCGCACCATCGAGGAGCGCGATATCCGCTTCGTGCGTCTGTGGTTCACCGACGTACTCGGCACGCTGAAGTCCGTGGCCGTGGCGCCGGCCGAGCTCGAGGGCGCCTTCGCCGAGGGGCTGGGCTTCGATGGCTCCGCGATCGAGGGATTCGCGCGCGTCTACGAGTCCGACATGCTCGCCAAGCCCGATCCCGCGACGTTTGCCGTGCTGCCCTGGCGGGCGGAATCCCCGGGGGTCGCGCGCATGTTCTGCGACATCCTCATGCCCGACGGGTCGCCGTCGTACGCCGATCCGCGCTATGTCCTCAAGCGCACGCTGTCACGCGCGGCTGACATGGGCTTCACCTTCTACACGCACCCCGAGGTGGAGTTCTACCTGCTACGCAACCAGCCGGGCGATGGTCCGCCGGAGCCCATCGACCGCTACGGGTACTTCGACAATTCGCCCCAGCAGGTGGGCTACGACTTCCGCCGCCAGGCGATCACGATGCTCGAGGCCATGGGCATCTCGGTGGAGTTCAGCCACCACGAGGGCGGTCCGGGCCAGCAGGAGATCGACCTGCGGTACGCCGATGCCCTCACGACGGCCGACAACCTCATGACCTTCCGCACCGTGGTCAAGGAGGTGGCTATCGAGCAGGGTGTCTACGCCACCTTCATGCCCAAGCCCTTCCGTGATGCCCCCGGCTCGGGCATGCACACGCACGTCTCCCTCTTCGAGGGTGACCGCAATGCCTTCCATGAGCCGGGTGCGCCCTACCAGCTGTCGAAGATCGCGCAGTCCTTCATCGCCGGGGTGCTCACGCACGCCCCGGAGATCACGGCCGTGACGAACCAGTGGGTGAACTCCTATAAGCGCCTCGCGGGCGGTGCCGAGGCGCCGGCCATGATCTGCTGGGGCCACAACAACCGTTCCGCGCTGGTGCGCGTGCCGATGTACAAGCCGTCGAAGGGCAATTCCACGCGGGTCGAGTTCCGGTCCCTCGACAGCGCGTGCAACCCCTACCTCGCTTTCGCGGTCATCCTGGCCGCAGGCCTCAAGGGCATCGACGATGGCTACGCGCTCCCGCCCGGTGCCGAGGATGACGTCTGGACCCTGACCGCGGCCGAGCGTCGGGCCCTCGGGATGCGGCCCCTGCCGAGCAGCCTCAACCAGGCCATCCAGGAGATGGAGCGCTCCGAGCTCGTGGCCGAGACCCTGGGCGAGCATGTCTTCGACTTCTTCCTGCGCAATAAGCAGGCCGAGTGGGAGGACTACCGGCGACAGGTGAGCCAGTGGGAGCTCGACCGGTACCTGCCCACGCTGTGACCGCCTCGCGCTAGCGTCGACGACGTGGACTCGCAGCGGGTGCCGTCGACGGCGGCGCAGCTTGCCCGCCGCGGCTTCGCCGATCCGCAGGTCGCGGCCGCGCAGCTCGACCGCGTCGCGGTCGACGATCCCGAAGGCCTGCTCGACGCCCTAGCCCTCGTGGCCGACCCCGACCAGGCGATCGCCCTCCTCGCGGACCTATCCGAGGCGCATCCCCAGCGCGTACGCGACGCGCTCGCCGATGAGGACGAGAGGCGCGCCCTCGCCCATGTCGTCGGCATGTCCGCTGCCCTGGGACGCCACCTCGTCCGGCACCCGGAGCGGCTGGGCACCCTGGGCCGTGCACCCGTCGAGCCCCCGAGTGCCGATGAGCGTCGGTCCCTCCTCGTGCGCGCGGTGGGCGCTGATCCCGGGGCGGCCATGCCGGTCGCGTCCGGCAGCGTCGACAACCTGCGCATCGCCTACCGGGACTCCCTCCTCGACACCGTGGTGCGCGACCTCGTGCACGGTGCCCGGCTCGACGACACGGCGGCCGAGCTGGCCGACCTGGCAGATGCCGCGCTGGAGTCTGCACTGGCCCTCGCGCGCGCGGAGCTGCCGGTAGACGCCGAGCCGTGCCGCCTCACGATCATCGCGATGGGCAAGTGCGGAGCGCGCGAGCTCAACTACGTGAGCGATGTCGACGTCATCTTCGTCGCGGAGGCTGTCGACGGAGGAGACGAGTCCGAGGCATTGAAGACCGCCACGCGCCTAGCCACGGGCGTCATGCGGGCGTGCGGGGATGCGACCACGGAGGGATCGCTCTGGCAGGTGGACGCCGCCCTGCGCCCCGAGGGCAAGCAGGGGGCGCTCGTGCGCACGCTCGCCTCCCATGTCGGCTACTACGAGCGCTGGGCGAAGACCTGGGAGTTCCAGGCCCTGCTCAAGGCGCGGCCCGCGGCGGGCGACCGCGTGCTCGGCGCCGCCTACGCGGAGGCGATGGCACCCTTCGTCTGGTCGGCTGCCGATCGCGCCGACTTCGTGCCGGACGTGCAGCGCATGCGCCAGCGCGTGGAGGAGCACATTCCCTCCCGGGACGCCGACCGCCAGCTGAAGCTCGGCCGGGGTGGCCTTCGTGACGTTGAGTTCTCCGTGCAGCTCCTCCAGCTGGTGCATGGCCGTAGCGACGTCATGCTCCGCAGCCCCGCGACCCTCGACGCCCTGGAAGCGCTATCCACGTGGGGGTACGTCGGACGCGAGGACGGCGCGACCCTGTCCGCGGCATACCGCTTCCTCCGCTCGCTCGAGCACCGCATCCAATTGCACGAATTGCAGCGCACGCACGTCGTGCCCGAATCCGAGGCGGACCTGCGCCGCATCGGGCGCTCGCTCGGCTTCCGCGCCGACCCCGTCGCCGAGCTCACGGAGGAGTGGCGCACGCATGCGCGCGAGGTCCGTCGCATCCACGAGAAGCTCTTCTATCGTCCGCTCCTGCAAGCGGTCGCGCGGCTGGACGCCGGTGATGCGCGACTCACGCCGGAGGCAGCGCGCGAGCGACTCGAGGCACTGGGCTACACCGATCCGCAGGGAGCACTGCGCCATCTCGAGACCCTCACCTCAGGGGTGTCCCGCCGCGCGGCCATCCAGCGCACCCTGCTGCCTGTCCTCCTCGGGTGGTTCGCCGATGGCCCGAATCCCGATGACGCGCTCCTGGGCTTCCGGCGGGTGAGCGAGGCGCTCGGGTCCACGCCCTGGTACCTGCGCCTGTTGCGTGACGAGTCCGCGGCGGCCGAGCGCATGGCGCGCATCCTCTCCTCGAGCCGCTATGCCACGGACCTGCTGCTGCGCTCCCCGGATGCCGTCGCACTCCTTGCCGACGACGTCGAGCTCCAGCCGCGCACCCCCGAGCAGCTGCGCGCCGAGGTGGAGGCGGCCGTCCTGCGTCATGACGATGCGGAGCCAGCCATCTCCGCGGTGCGCGCCCTGCGCCGCAGGGAGCTCTTCCGCATCTGCGCTGCGGACCTGCTGGGCGTCCTCGACACGCGCGCGGTGATGGCGGCCGTCTCCGACGTGGCCGATGCCGCGGTGGCGGGGGGCCTGCAGGTGGCCATGCGCGAGGTTGCCCGTGGCCTTCCCGACGAGGTCCTCCCCACCCGCTTCACCGTGATCGGAATGGGCCGCTTCGGCGGCCGCGAGCTCGGCTACTCCAGCGACGCGGACGTGATGTTCGTGCACGACCCTCTTCCCGGCGCGGACGAGAAGGCCGCGACCGATGCGGCGTTCGCCGTCGCCAATGAGTTACGGCGACTGCTCATGGTGCCCTCGACGGATCCTCCGCTCGAGATCGATGCCGACCTTCGCCCGGAGGGCAAGCAGGGCCCGCTGGTGCGCTCCCTGGACTCCTACCGCGCGTACTACGAGAGGTGGTCCTCGCCGTGGGAGTCCCAGGCGCTCCTGCGAGCGCGCCCGGTCGCGGGCGATGACGAGCTGGCGACGGCTTTCCTCGGGCTCATCGACCCGATGCGCTGGCCCGCGGACGGGCTGTCCGAGGCGGACTTCCGCGAGATGCGCCGCCTCAAGGCGCGCATGGAGTCCGAGCGCCTTCCGCGCGGGGCCGATCCGGCCCTGCACACCAAGCAGGGGCGCGGCGGACTCGCCGACGTGGAGTGGGTCGCCCAATCCCTCCAGATGGAGCATGCGCGCGCGGAGCCGGCACTCCGCACGACGTCCACCCTGGACGCCCTCTCCGGCGAGGCGGCCGCGGGACTGCTCGATGCCGAGGACGAGCAGGTGTTGGTCGCGGCCTGGCTCCTCGCCACGCGCGTCCGCAATGCCGTGACACTGGCGCGCGGCACTCCCGGCGACAGCCTCCCGACGTCGGTGCGCGACCTGGCCGCGGTGGCCTTCGTCCTGGGCCCACAGCCTCCGGGGGAGCTGCTCGAGGAGTATCGCCGCACGACCCGGCGCGCGCGCGGGGTCGTCGAACGCGTCTTCTACGGCTGATCCGTAGGCTGGCGCGGTGACACCCGAGGAGTTCCGGGCCGCGGCCCATGAGCTGGTCGACTGGATCGCCGACTATCGCGCGAGCGTGGCCGAGCGCCCGGTCCGCAGCGAGGTCGCGCCCGGCTGGGTGCGCGCGGCACTCGACGGGCCTCCGCCCGAGCAGCCCGAGCCCCTCGACGACCTCCTGCGCGATCTCTCGGACGTCGTCGTGCCGGGCATCACCCAGACGCAGAGCCCCGGGTACTACGCGTGGTTCCCCTCGAATGCGGCACTGGAGTCGGTGCTCGGCGACTTCGCGGCGAGCGGCCTGGGCGCGCTCGGCATCACGTGGCAGTCCGCGCCGGCCGCTACCGAGATGGAGGAGGTCGTCGTCGACTGGCTGCGCGAGCTGTGCGGCCTGTCCCCGGAGTGGAAGGGGGCCATCCACGACACCGCGTCCACCGCATGCCTGGTCGCCATGCTCGCGGCCCGCGAGCGTGCGACCGGTCTCTCGGAGGACCGCGGCGGCCTCCAGGCGGAGCCGGCGCCGCTGGTGGCCTATGCCTCGACGCAGGCGCACTCCTCGGTGCCCAAGGCGATCCTGCTGGCCGGCTTCGGCCGCGACAACCTGCGGCTGGTCCCGGTCGACCCGGTGACCTACGCCATGGACGTCGACGAGCTTGAGCGCCTCATGGCCGAGGACGCGGCGGCGGGCCGTCGCCCGGCCGTCGTCGTGGCGTCGCTCGGCACCACGGGCACCACCGCCTTTGATCCGCTGCCGCGCATCACAGAGATCGCCGCCGTCCATGGCGCCTGGGTGCACGCCGATGCGGCCATGGCGGGCTCGGCGATGCTGCTGCCTGAGTGTCGTGGCCACTTCGAGGGGGTGGAGCAGTGCGACTCCCTCGGGTGGAATCCCCACAAGTGGCTGGGCACCATCCTCGACTGCTCGCTCCTGTATGTGCGGGACGTGGAGCTCCTCATCCGCGTCTTCTCGACGAACCCGTCCTACCTGCGCTCGGCCACCGACGGCGAGGTGACGCAGTACAAGGACTGGGGCATCCCGCTGGGGAGGCGCTTCCGTGCGCTCAAGCTGTGGTTCCACCTCCGGCTCGCGGGAGCCGAGGCGATCCGCGCCCGGCTGCGCCGGGACCTGGCCAATGCCCAGTGGCTCGCCGATGAGGTGCGGGCCGACCCCGCGTGGGAGGTCTGCGCTCCCGTGGCGCTGCAGACCGTCGTGGTCCGTCACGTGCCTCCAGGCATCGATGGCGACGCCCTCGATGCCCACCAGCAGGCGTGGGCCGAGCGCGTCAATGCCACGGGACGGGCCTTCGTCACTCCCGCGCTCATCGAGGGTCGCTGGATGGTGCGGCTGTCGATCGGGTCGGAGGCGACCGAGCGCGACGATGTGGCGCAGTTGTGGTCGCTCTGCCAGGAAAGCGTGCGGTAGCGCTCTAGACTCCGGCCATGTCTATCGTCTGGGAGATCCTCGGGTGGGCCGCGACGGTGCTTCTCGTGGGGGCTTACGCGCTTGTGGCGACTCATCGCCTTGATGCCAGGAGTACGACGTACCACGTGCTCAACGTGATCGGCGCGGCCGGACTGGTGTCGTACTCGATCTACAAGTTGGCATGGCCGCAGGTGGCCCTCAATGTTTTCTGGGGCGCGGTCGGCGTGATCGGCATCCTCATGGCTATCCGCGTGGCGCGCTCGGCGAGGAAGGGCTCCGCCGCAGCCGGTCCTTCGTTCGACGAATCAGGCGTCCGGGAAGGCTGATCGCTCCCTCGCGCCGCTGCTGGCGCGCGAGAAGCTCGGCCTGCTGGGTCATGGCGTGGATCGTCGCGTAGGCGCCCGCGGCGGCCACGACGCGCGCATCGACTCGCCCCTTCACCGAAGCGGAGTCCGGTACGAGCAGGTCGGCCGTGTCGCCCTGCACGGCCACGCCGGTGCTCGCGAGATCGTCGACGTCGACGCGCGCCCACCCCTGGACCGTCTCGAGGTACTGGCTGGGCAGCATGAGAGGGCGATCCCGGTCGGGCCGCTCGAGGAAGCCGCTGGCGAGCAACTGCTGCTGCAACTCGTTGACGGTCTTGCGATTCCAGCCCCGTCGCTTGGCCTCGACGTTCATCGCGTGCAGGAGCATGGCCTCCGCCTGGGTCGAGCCCATGTTGGCGACGAAGGCAGGCAGTCGCGGGGCTGTGTCCGGGAGGGCGGGGATCGCCATAGCCGTCCGGAATCGGTCCCACAGCAGGTGCGACGGTGAGCCGGCAGGAGGAAGCGTCACGACGGTGACGTGGTCCGCGCCGACGAGCGATTGCCACCGGCGCACGAGCGCCCCGTAGGCGTAGGAGCGCCAGAAGGTCTGGTGCCGCTCGGCGTCCCAGGTGTCCTGCATCTGCGTGGGCGGCCGGTCACCGCGCTCCTCGACGCGCCGCTTGATGTAGCTGCGGTAGTCCTGCGTGTGAGTGTTGCGGATGTGCTGCTGCCAGGACGA
>JBPCSL010000084.1:0-8471 GCA_051007175.1 Candidatus Nanopelagicales bacterium | reverse complement strand
GCCATACTCGGGGCTCATGTTGCCGATGGTCGCGCGATTGGCGAGGGGCACGGCCGCGACGCCCTCGCCATAGAACTCCACGAACTTGCCGACCACCCCGTGCTTGCGCAGCATCTCAGTGATGACGAGGACGAGGTCCGTGGCCGTCGTGCCCTCGGGAAGCGAGCCCGTCAGGCGGAATCCCACGACGCGTGGGATGAGCATCGAGACCGGCTGCCCGAGCATGGCGGCCTCCGCCTCGATGCCGCCCACGCCCCAGCCCAGGACGCCGAGCCCGTTGACCATGGTGGTGTGGGAGTCCGTGCCCACCACCGTGTCGGGGTAGGCCTGGCCGCCGCGGGCCATGACGACGCGCGCAAGGTGCTCGATGTTGACCTGGTGGACGATCCCGGTGCCGGGAGGCACGACCTTGAACTCCTCGAAGGCGCCCTGACCCCAGCGCAGGAACTGGTAGCGCTCGCGGTTGCGCTCGTATTCGAGGGCCACATTGAGCTCCGCGGCGTCCGGCCGGCCGAAGTAGTCGGCGATGACGCTGTGATCGATGACGAGCTCGGCCGGAGCCAAGGGCTCGATGCGGGCCGGATCCCCACCCAGGTCGATGACAGCCTCGCGCATGGTGGCGAGGTCCACGACTACGGGCACGCCGGTGAAGTCCTGCATCACCACGCGAGCGGGGGTGAACTGGATCTCCTCGCTCGGGGTGGCGTCGGCGTCCCACTCCCCCAGTGCCCTGATCTGGCCCTGCGTGACGTTGGCGCCGTCCTCGGTGCGCAGGAGGTTCTCGAGCAGGATCCGGTGCGTGAAGGGCAGCGTGTCAGCGCCGGGCACCGCGTCGATGCGGAAGATCTCGAAGGACTGGCCGGCGACCCTCAGGGTGTCGCGTGCTAGCATGCTGTCGTGGCTCATCGATCCTCCGCCCATGAGATATCTCGACGTCAAGATATCTCATGGCGCGGCACCGGAGGCAGGGGCGTGCCGCGTGCTACGTTCCCTCGGGCGACAAGGAGGTAGGGCGGCACCCATGTGCGGTATTGCCGGAGTCCTCGGCCCCCCTTCCCAGACCCAGGCGCTCATCACGCCCATGCTCGACGTCATCCGCCATCGTGGGCCCGACGACTCCGGCGTGTACGTCGGCGACGAATTCGCCTTCGGCATGCGACGCCTCTCGATCATCGACATCGCAGGCGGCCATCAGCCTATGTGGAGCCAGGACGGCTCCGTGGGCATCGTCTACAACGGCGAGCTCTACAACTACCGTGAGATCAACGAGCGCCTCGCCGCCCAGGGGCAGCTGTTCCAGACGCAGAGCGATACCGAGACCCTCATCCACCTCTACGAGCGAGTCGGGCGTCAGTCTCTCCCCGAGATGATGCGCCAGCTGCGGGGGATGTTCGGCTTCGCGATCTACGACCGTGATGCCAACCGCCTCATCCTCGGGCGCGACCACTTCGGGATCAAGCCGCTGTACTACCGGCTCGAGTCCCGCGATGGCGTGCCCGCGCTTCGCAGCTTCGGATCCGAGATCAAGAGCCTCCTCGTCGATCCCTCCTGCCCGAGAGAGGTCAATCGGGACGCCGTCGTGAACTACCTGTCCTTCCAGTACAACCCGCTCGACGAGACCTTCTTCCGCGGCATCCACCGACTTCCCCCGGGCAGCTTCGGCGTGGTCGACCTCGCCACGGGCTCTCTCACCGTCGAGCCCTACTGGCTCTACGAGTTCGACGGCTCCGGTAACGATGACGAGGCAGCCCTCATCGGCCAGGTCCGCTCGGTCCTCGAGGACTCCGTCGAGCACCACCTCATCGCCGACGTGCCCGTCGGCGCCTTCCTCAGCGGCGGCATCGACAGCGCCATCACCGTCACGCTCGTCCAGGAGAGGCGCCGCGCGCTCGGCCTGGAGCCCCTCAAGACCTTCACCGTCGGATTCGACTCGGTGAGCGAGCAGCCACAGGCACGGGAAGTGGCCGAGCGTCTCGGCACCGATCACCACGACGTCCACGTGAGCGTCGATGACTACCTCGCCGTCCTGCCGGAGATCGCCTGGTACTTCGACGAGCCGGTGGCCGACCCCTCGGCCGTGGCCCTATACTTCGTCGCCAAGGCCGCACGCGAGCATGTCACCGTCGTCCTATCAGGCGAGGGCGCCGATGAGCTATTCGGCGGTTACCGCATCTACCGGGAGCCCCTGGACCTCGACCGGATCCGCCGCCTCCCACGACCCCTGCGCTCCCTCGCCGCCCGTGCATCCCGCAGCACGCGGTCGTTCCCCGGACGCAACTACCTGCGACGCGCCGCCACGGCCTTCAACGAGCGCTACATCGGCAATGCCTACATCTTCCGGCCCGAGGAGGTCAGACGGCTCCTGCGCACGCCGCCGGAGCATGATCACGTCGTGCCGGGCCGCCGCCTGGCCGCGGTCTACCCCGGGTTCGACTCCCTGCCGGAGTCCCGCCGGATGCAGTTGGTGGACCTCCACTACTGGCTGCGCGGCGACATCCTCGCCAAGGCCGACCGGATGACCATGGCTCACTCCCTCGAACTTCGCGTCCCCTACCTCGACGTCGAGGTGGCCGAGCTGTCGGCCACGATTCCGGACTCCCTGAAATACCGCGACGGCACGACAAAGTGGCTCCTCCGGCGCGCCTTCCGGGGCCGGGTGCCCGAGGCGACCGAGCACCGCGACAAGCTGGGCTTCCCGACTCCCCTGCGCGTGTGGCTGCGCAGCGACCCGGACGCGGTCTTGGCCCCTATCCGCCGCAGTGCATTCCTCGCCGACCTCGTCGACATGAACGTCGTGGAGCAGCTCGCGGTCGCCCACGTCGCGGGCGAGGCTGACAACTCGCGCAAGATCTTCGTGCTCCTCATGCTGGCCCTTTGGCACGAGGCCCTGGTCGAGGGAGACCCCTCCTCCAAGCCCTAGCCCGTCGCGTCGCGATCGGCCCGCTTGTCGGAGGACATCAACTGCCAGGGGACGCTCACCACCATGACCCCGGGGGTGAAGAGCAACCGTGCCTTGAGGCGCAGCGCGGACTGGTTGTGCAGCAACTGCTCCCACCAGTGCCCTACGACGTACTCGGGCACGTAGACGGTCACCAGGTCACGGGGGCTCTCGAGCCGGAGCCGCTTCACGTACTCGAGGATCGGCTTGGTGATCTCCCGATAGGGCGAGTCCAGCACCCGAAGCGTCACCGGGATCTCGCGTCGCTCCCAGTCGGCGAGGAGCGCCTCTGTTTCCTCCCGGTCCACCATGACGGTGACGCCTTCGAGGGTGTCCGGCCGCGTCGCGCGCGCATAGGCGAGGGCTCTGAGTGCCGGCTTGTGCAATTTGGACACCAGCACGAGCGCGTGCACGCGGGACGGAAGGGTGACGTGCTCGTCGCTGCCGACGACGAGCTCCTCGCGAACCCGTTCGTAGTGGCGATGAATAGCCTGCATGAAGAGGAAGATCAGCGGCATGGCCACGACCACGATCCAGGCGCCTTGCAGGAACTTCGTGGCGAGCACGATGACCAGGACGGTGCCGGTGAGCACGAAGCCGACCCCGTTGATGAGCCTCGACCGCTTCATGCGCCGTCGCTTCTCGGGATCCGTCTCCTGGGCGAGTTCGCGGTTCCAGTGCCGCAGCATGCCGACCTGGCTCAGGGTGAAGGACACGAAGACGCCGATGATGTAGAGCTGGATGAGCGACGACACGTCCGCTTGGAACACGACGATGAGCACGATGGCGAAGATCGCGAGCGCGATGATCCCGTTGCTGTAGGAGAGGCGGTCTCCGCGGGTGTGCAGCTGCCGAGGAAGGTAGCCGTCGCGCGCGAGGACGGAGCCGAGCACCGGGAACCCATTGAACGCCGTATTCGCGGCGAGGGCCAGGATGAGCGCGGTCGCGATCGAGATCACCACCACGAGGACATTCGCGGAGCCGAAGACCGCGCCGGCGATCTGGACGATCACCGTCTTCTGCGGCTGGCCGGGAGGCAGGCCGACGAGGTCGGCGTCGTTCTGGGCGACCTTGACTCCCGTGATGAGCGCTAGCCAGGTGATGGCGGCGAACATGCTCATGGAGATGACGCCGAGAAGCAGCAGCGTCGTGGCGGCGTTGCGCGACTTGGGCTTGCGGAACGCCGGTACGCCGTTGGCGATCGCCTCGATGCCGGTGAGCGCTGTCGTGCCGGACGAGAAGGCACGCGCGATGAGGAAGGCGAGGGCGAAACCCGCGAAGGAGCCCTCCGCGACGAGGTCCCAATCGGCGCTCTCGGCCTGCAGGTGATCGCCCGTCGCGAGACGGACAATGGCGGTCCCGACCATGAGCCCGATCGCGAGCATGAAGCCGTAGGTGGGGACGGCGAAGAGGACGCCCGACTCCCGCACGCCGCGCAGGTTGACAAGAGTGATGAGGACCACGAATCCGGTCGCCCACCAGGGGGCGTGCTGCTCCACGATCGGGAAGACCGATCCCAGGTTGGCCACGGCCGAGGAGATCGAGACGGCGACCGTGAGGGTGTAGTCCACTAGGAGCGCGCTCGCGACGAACACTCCCCAGCGAGGCCCCAGATTCACGGATACGACCTCGTAGTCGCCACCGCCGCTGGGGTAGGCGTAGACGTTCTGCCGATAGGAGGCGATCACCACGAAGAAGATCACCACGACCGCCGCCGCGACCCACGGCCCTGCGGCGTAGAGGGACGCCCCGCCGAGGGCGAGCACGAGCAGGATCTCCTGGGTGGCGTACGCATTCGACGACAGGGCGTCGCTGGCGAACACCGGGAGTGCGATGCGCTTGGGGAGCAGGGTGCCTTCCAGCCGGTCGCTGCGCAGAGCGCGACCGACGAACAGACGCTTCGTAGCGTCCATCAGGGACACGAGACGTCATAGTAGGCCGCTGAGGTCGCATCCGGGCGTACCGGGACGCCCTTTGCCCCTTTCAGCGTGTAGCGTCGTCCCGTGCACATCGTGATCCTCGGGTGCGGTCGCGTCGGCTCCCTGCTGGCGGACCAGTTGGACAGCGCGGGTCATTCCGTGTCCGTCGTCGACCAGGACGCGCAGGCCTTCCGCCGGCTTCCGTCCGATTTCGGCGGCGCGACCATCAAGGGCGTGGGATTCGATCGCGAGACCCTGGAGAGGGCCGGGATCGAGCGCGCTCACGCCTTCGCGGCTGTCAGCAGCGGCGACAACACCAATATCCTGGCCGCCCGCGTCGCCCGGGAGACATACGGCGTCGAGCACGTGGTCGCGCGCATCTACGACCCCAAGCGCGCCGAGGTCTACCAGCGACTTGGCATCCCCACGGTCGCGACGGTCTCGTGGACGACAGGGCAGATCATGCGAGGACTGCTCCCCCAGGGCGCCCTCGAGGAGTACCGCGACCCCAGCGGCACGGTCGTGCTCGCCCAGATGTCCGTCGAGGCCTCGTGGTTCGGGCGGCCTCTCTCCGACCTGCAAGGCGCGTCCGGTGGCCGCGTCGCGTTCATCACCCGACTCGGCCAGGGGATGCTCGCATCCTCCGACATGATCCTGCAGACCGGCGATCTCGTGCACGTGCTGTGCCGCGCCGATGAGAAGGAGCGCGTCGCTGATGTTCTCGCGTCCCCGCGCGACGCCTCCCCGAAGGGATCGTCATGAGAGTGGCCATCGCGGGGGCGGGCAAGGTCGGCCGCTCCATCGCCCGGGAGTTGCTGGGCTTCGGCCACGAAGTGCTCCTCATCGATCGCGACGCCGAGCTCGCGCGACCCGGCGTTGTCGAGGGCGCCGAGGTCCTCCTGGCGGATGCGTGCGAGATCACGGCCCTTGAGGAGGCGGATCTCCCGTCGTGCCAGGTCGTCGTGGCGGCTACCGGTGACGACAAGGTCAACCTCGTCGTGTCCCTGCTCGCGAAGACGGAGTTCGGCGTGCCGCGCGTCGTCGCGCGCGTCAATCACCCGAAGAACGAGTGGATGTTCGACGAGTCATGGGGAGTGGATGTCGCGGTGTCGACGCCGCGCATGCTCTCCGCCCTCGTGGAGGAGGCGGTGAGCATCGGCGATCTCGTGCGCCTGTTCACCTTCCGCCAGGGACAGGCGGAGCTTGTCGAGATCACCCTGCCGGCCGAGTCACCGGCGGTCGCCTCCCGGGTCGGCTCCATGCCCTGGCCGCCCGACACTGCCCTCGTCGCTATCGTCCGTGGGCCGCGCGTCATCGCGCCGAGCGCCGACGACACCCTCGAGGTCGGCGACGAGTTGCTCTTCGTGTGCGACCCGGGCCAGGAGCCCGAGCTCCAGCGCATGCTCGGCGGTCACTGACCTTCGGCACTCCTTCGGGCCTCGAAGGTCGGCCGCAGGACGAGGTACGAGAAATAGCCGGCGGCGATGAAGAGCGGGACGCCCATCACGACCTTCGCGATCCCGAGGGCCGTGACCCACCCGGCCAGGTACATCGGCCACTGAACGGCGATGCGCAGCGCGAAGAGCCCCACCCAGATCCACGAGGCCGCGGCGTAGGCCTGGCGCAGGTCATCGTCCGACCGCCACCGGGTGCCCTTGCCGGTGAGGAATCCGACGATCACGCCTACCAGCGGCCACCCGATGAGGATGGACACGAGGACGGCCACGCCGTAGGCGGCGTTCTGCAGCAGCCCGGGGATGAAGTAGCCCTCGCCTGACTGGGTCCTGGTCGCGAAGAAGGCCGAGATGCCGACCCCGACGAGTCCCGCGAGGATCTGCTGCAGGCTCTCGCGCCGGATGAGCCGCCATCCCGCGATGAGGACGGCGCCGCCGATCGCCACCCACAGGGACGGCGCGAGCTGGCTCCCGGTCACGAGGTAGGCGACCACGAAGAGGACCGTGGGCAGACCCGAGTCGATGATCCCCCGCCATCCTCCGAGGGCCCGGGTGAGGAGGACCTTCTCCTCCTCCACCTCCTCCCGCGTCTCGGGGAGGATGAGGGGCTCCTTGTCCTTGTCGTCCTTGTCCTCGTCGGAGGTCACTCTGCTCCTCCGAGCAGCAGTGAGTACGACGGATTGAACATGACAGGGCGGTCGACCGGGCACGTCACGCGGCCCGAGGCCTCGATCATGCGGCCTACCTCGACGCCGGCGAGGTGTCGGCGTCCGAGCCACACCAGGGTCAGGTGCCCCGTGCCGTCGTACACCTCGGCCTCCAGCGTGGGCGTCTTCGCTCGGGGACGGATGGCCACCGAGCGGATGGTGCCGCAGACGCGTGCGGGGCGGCCTCGCTGGCAGCCCGCGATCGGATCGGCCCCGCTCTCCTCGAGGTGCTCGGTGAGCTGCTCCGCCTCGTGGTCCTCCTGCGAGTGCGTGAGGCCGGACCACCAGCCGCCCATGTGACCTCCCTCGCCGGCGGACCCCCTCGTTGAATCTACCCCCGACAGGATCACAATCGCCGCATGGCCGTCATCGTCGTCCATGGCGCGGGATCGGCCGGTGTTGCCGCCCGATCCTTGCTCGAGGGATGGCTGGCGCAGGAGTCGGACGTCGTACTCCTCGAGGACCGGTCCGGGGATGTCGAGAGGGTCATTGCCGCCCTCGACCGGCACGTGGACTCTCTCCACCGGCGCCCGCTCACCGTCGCGGGGGTGAGCATGGGAGCGCACGCCGTGGCACGGTGGGCTGCTCGTCGCCCGTCGGCGGCGGCAGCACTCGTCCTCGCACTGCCCGCCTGGCGCGGGGCGCCCTCCGTCGTCGCTGCGGCCACGCGCGCGAGTGCCGAGCAGGTCTCCGCCCTAGGCGCACCGGCAGCACTCGACCACGCGCGAGCATCAGCTCCTGCCGACGCAGCGTTCGCGATGAGCCTGCTCGCCCTCGGCTGGGACGCCTACGAGCCGGGCACTCTGGCGCCGGCGCTGCACGCGGCCGCCCTCGGGCATGGGCCGACGGACGCGGACCTGCGTCGCGTGCCGACGCCCTGCGTCGTCGCGGGATGGACGGGGGACGCACTGCACCCCGAGAGCGAGGCGCGCGCGTGGGCGGCCGGCATTCCCGGCGCGAACCTGGTGCTGGTGCCGTGGGCGGAGGCGAATAGCGATCCGCAGGCGTTTGGTTGGGCTGTCTCCGCGGCCCTGGCGTCGGCCTAGGTATCGACGCGCGTCGTCTGGGCACCATCCGGCAGCCTGAGCGAGAGCGCATCCCCCGGCGCCATGGCCTCGTCCCCGCGTACGACCACGATGTCGCGGAAGACGGACTCGAGATCCTCGCGCGCACCCTGCGGGGCCGCGGAGCCGAGAAACAGCCCGCGGAGGAACCATCGGGGACCGTCGACGCCCACGAAGCGCACGGGCTGCAGGGCGCCGCCCTGACCGGGGACCTGGGCCTTGAGCTCGGTGCCGAACTCTCCGTCGATTTCCTCGACGAGACCACCCGACGCGGCGATCGACGACATGAGCTGCCCGCGGACATCACGCCAGATGCCTGCTGACCGCGGAGCGGCGAACGCCTGGACCTGCACGGAGGCATCCCCGAGGCTGAGGGTGATGAGGGAGAC
>JBPCSL010000083.1:0-5405 GCA_051007175.1 Candidatus Nanopelagicales bacterium | reverse complement strand
GAGGCCAGTCCCTCGAAGGGTCGGGACACGTGCACGATCGACTCACGCGCCTTCGTCTTGCCATGGCACGCCTTGTAGCGGCGGCCAGAGCCGCAGGGGCACGGCTCTCGCAAGCCGACCACGGGGATGTCTTCAGCCACGCACCGACTCTAGTGGGGGCAGTCCTGCACGATCGAACAGCAGGGGCACGATCCACGCTGCTCCGGCTGGCGAGAAGTGGACGCCGTCGGGCCGCACAGGCTCGCCCTGCTGCTCGAGCAGCGGGCAATCCCGTCCGCCCGGGCACAGTGCATCGTCGAGGCTCACCAGGCGGATGCGGTCCGGGTGCGCGTCGGCGAGGGCCCTGTAGGCATCGGCAAGGTCAGCGAAGCTCGCGTAGTAGGCGTCATCCCTCGCGCACTCGGGGGCGGCGCCCTCGCCGGCTGCGCAGGTCCCGTAGGTCGGTGGCGCGGTGGGGACCGGAAGCACGATCACGAGGTCGGCACCACCCGCGGTGAAGCGCTGGTAGGCAGCCTCGAGGTCACGGTCGAGCTGCGCACGATGCTCCGGCGTACCCCAGGGGACGACCATGCCCTCCACGCGGAAGGGCCATCGCTCCCGATTGGAGTACCAGACGACGACGCTCGGGTCGAAGGTCGTGACCGACTGCGACTGAAGGTCAGCCAGCCCGTCGGAGCAGCGCCGCGACCAGTTGAACGGCTTGCCCGCCTCATCCAGCTGGAAGGTCCCGGTGATGCTGCACCCGCCGTAGGCCAGCGGGAGAACGGCATAGCCACGCGTCTCCGCCTCCGATGCGAGGTCGCCCATCAGCTCCTTGGGGATCGAATCCCCCGCGATGGCCACCACGGGCGCGCCCGCCGCTGACGAGCCCAGCAGGGCAGCCGGTGCCACGGTCTCGTCGAGCCCCGTCGGCGCCGGAGCAGCGCGCGCGGTGCTCCCCACGATGACGGCCGCCATCACCACCATGGCAGTAGGGACGATCACCGCGAGTCGACGCGGGGTGAGCTCCCAGGAGCCGAGACGACCACGGCGGATGGGGCGCTCGATGGCGTAGTACGACGCTGCCGCAATTCCCACGGTGGCCGTGAGTCGCAACCCGGCAAGCGGGAGGCCGTGCAGCCCAGTCGTCGTCGGCGTCAGCCACAGGATGAGCGGCCAGTGCCACAGGTAGATCCCGTAAGAGAGGAGGCCGATCCAGACCAGGGGACGCCAGCTGAAGAGGGCCGTGGGGCCGCCGCCGGGCACGCCGGCCCCGAGGGCCAGCAGCAGCCATGCGGCCAGCAGGCAGAAGATGAGGGATCCGCCGCGGTAGTAGAAGGACCCCATATCGGAGACGGTCGCCATCATCACGACCATCAGCGCGAGCGGGATCCACGCCGTCCCCCGGAGGGAGCGAGGCATCTGCAGGCCGCGGTGCACCGCCAGGGCCAGGAGGCACCCGACGAGGAGCTCGTGGATGCGGCTGAAGGTGCCGAAGTAGGCGATCGACGGATCGGCATCGTCGTACAGCAACGCCATGACCACGGTCGACGCGACGAGCAGTCCCGTGGTGACGATGACGAGCGCTCGCGGTCCGGCCTTGCGCACCAGGAAGAGCAGGAGCAGGGGCCACAGGAGGTAGTACTGCTCCTCAATTGCCAACGACCACGTGTGCTCAAGAGGCGACGGCCCCGACATGTCGGCGAAGTAGGACTGCCCCGTTAGGATGAAGAACCAGTTGGCGACGTAGGCCAGGGCGGCGAGGGCGGCGCCGCGAAGGTCGCCGATGGCCTGCGGCGCCGCGACGAAGAGCGCCCACGCGCACACCGCGAGGAGCAGGACATAGAGGGCGGGAAGCAGCCGACGCGCTCGTCGGGCGAAGAACGTCGAGAAGGAGATGCGGCCGTGGCGGTCCAGCTCGCTCACGAGGATGCCCGTGATGAGGAATCCGGAGATGACGAAGAAGAGGTCGACACCGAGGAATCCGCCCGGCAGCCAGTCCGCGCCCAGGTGGTAGGTGACCACCGCTCCCACCGCCAGGGCACGCAGCCCGTCGAGTGCCGGACGATGCCGCGTCACGACAGGCGCGGTGAGCCGCGGCGCGGTCAGCGTCGTCACATAGTCAGGTTATGGCGCTAGGGCGCGAAAAAGACGACACCGGGACTCAGGAGTCCCCGCGCGTCGAGCGCATCCTTGATGGCCCGCATGGCCGCGATCTCCGCCGGACTGCGCGAGACGGAGAGGTAGGGAGCCTTGGCCCGGCCGATGCCGTGTTCGGCCGAGATGCTGCCACCGAAGGCACCGATGGCATCGAGAACGAGGCGATCGACCTCCTCGTCATCGGCATCCGGCCCCACGATCTCGACATGGATGTTGCCGTCGCCGAGATGCCCGAAGACGCCGAAGGCGAGGACCCCGGGATACCCCTCCAGCCGACGGCGGATCTCGTCAGAGCACGCTGCGAGATAGACGAGCGGGACGGAAACGTCGAGCTTGTGGGCCGCGCCGCCCGACTGCTCGGTGGCGAAGCTCGAGAAGGCCTCCGACTGCAGCTCGCGATACGACCACAGCCGGGCACGCTCGGTGGCGTCGATGCCGAGTACGACGTCCCGCCCCTCCAGCGCGTCGGGATCGAATCCCTCGCCGGATCCCCCGTCGGCGACTTCGAGGAGCAGGACAAGGGGATGCCGGTGCTCGAGCGGCCAGGGCAGCCCGGAGACGCGCATCGCGAGGTCCATGCCCATGGCGTCCGTCACCTCCGCGGCGAGCATCGTCACGCCCGGGCTTGTCGCGGTGTGCAGGAGCTCGAGTGCCTCGTCGTACGACGCGACTCCGATGAGCGCCACGCTGGTGGCCCGGTGCGGTCGGTGTAGTCGGAGGCGGATCGCCGTGATGACACCCAGGGTTCCCTCGCTGCCGGTGAGGAGGCCTGCGAGGTCGTAGCCGGTGTTGTCCTTGGGGAGACCCGCCAGATGGGAGATGAGCGATCCGTCCGGCAGCACCGCCTCGATGCCCATGACCTGTGCGCGCGTCATACCGTGCGCGATGACGCGAATGCCGCCGGCGTTCGTCGCGACAGTGCCCCCGATGGTGGCGGAGTCGCGCGCGGCGAGATCGACGCCGTAGTCCCAGCCCGCGGCCCGTGCGTGCCGCTGGACATCGCCCAGGGTGACGCCAGCGCCCACGGTCACCTGGCCCGAGACGACATCGACCGGGTCCAGGCGCGTGAGCCGGCGGGTGGAGAGCACGACGGGGGGACCCAGCGGGCCGGGCTCCTCCGCGGGGACCGAGGCGCCCACCAGCCCGGTGTTGCCCCCCTGCGGCAGGACCGGGACCCCCGCCGCGACGCAGGCCGCCACCACCGCCGCGACCTCCTCGGGCGAGCCGGGCCGGACGACGGCGTACGCCGCCCCATGCCACCGGCGTGTCCAGTCGGTCGTGTAGCCCTCCATGAGGGCCGGATCCGTGAGGACATGCTCAGAACCCACGGCTCGACGGAGGTCGTCGAGGAGGGAATCACCCGCCATGGCCCCTATCCTGCCGCCTCCGAGTCCTCTCAGAGTTTGGGGGCAAATTGCCGGTTCGGCGTGCGTGAGGTCCCCTTCCTTGTGAGGATCGGAGGGCCGCCCGCGGTGGGCGGCGGGGCCGGCATGTTTCGCGCCCCCCGGAAGTCCACCACGGAGGCTTCATGCGTATCACCACCAAGATCGTCAGCATTGCCGCTTCGGCAGCGCTCATCGCCGGCGCCGGCGCCATGGCCGCCGCTCCGGCAGGGGCAGCGGGCAAGCTCCCGCAGCCCCAGGGTTCGACTGTCATCACCGTTCCCATCGCGCTCATCACGGCGGCGACAGGGGCCGGCGTCACGATCGCCCCGATCGAGCCTGCGGCGGCCGATGCCACGATGGAGAACGTCGCCATCGACTTCCCGGTGACCGGTCCCAATGCTGATGGCGCCGTCTACCACCTGGGCGGCCTCGGCATCACCAGTGCCAAGACCAGCGTCAACCTGACGTGGAGCAAGCCCACCATCGAGTGGCCCACCAGCGGCGACGGCAAGAGCGCGATCATCAAGGGCGTCATCGCGGGCGTTCCTGCGGGCTCGGGCTTCGAGGCGCTCAACGGCCAGAATGCCACCCTCTTCGACGTGAAGAACATGGTGATCAAGGACACCAAGGGCAAGATCGTCAAGAACGGCAAGAAGGGCTTCAAGCGCACCGACACCCAGACCATCACCGGTGATGTGAGCGTCGTCGACAACAAGACCGTGGTCGACATCCTCAACGGCCTCCTGGGCGTCCCGCTGTTCACGGCCGCGATGCCTTTCGGCTCGCTGGAGAGCGTGTCAACCGTGACGCACATCTGCAAGACCAAGAAGGCCTGCAGCTGATCTAGCGCGACCTTCGACAGGGCCCGGCTCGCCTGAGCCGGGCCCTGTCGCATGCAGGGACCACGACCTGACGGGGTCCGGCTCGCCTCGGCCGGGCCTCGTCACCCATGATGGAGACGACGAGAAGGGGGAGCGCGGTGAAGATCGGTGCGGCAGTCCTGGCCCTGGCGGTGAGTGTCTCCGCAGTCCTCGCGTTGCCTGCGGCCCAGGCCGCCCCCGCGCGCCCCGACAAGCCCCGGCCGGTCACGACCACCACGCAGTCCGGGACCACCGTCCTCACCCTCGATGACTCCACAGCCGCGGAGTGGGCGCGCGTCGGCGTGCGCCTCGCGCCTCGTGCCCCCGCGACCATGAAGGGTGACGCCGTCTCACTGCCCGTCCGTGATGCTTTCGCGGACCGGGTCACTCACGCCGGGGGCTTCGTCCTCGTGGGTCCCCGCGGAGGGAAGGTCGCTGTCCAGGACCTCGTCCTTCGAGCGGGCCCCGGGGAGCAGAGCGCCACGCTCACCTTCACCCTCCTGGGACAGCGCACGGAACTCCTCAGGTCGGGGCCTGTCACGACATCAACCGCGCCGCCGCGTGTCTCGACTCGAGGCCGGACCACGACGACGGTACGGACCACGACCGTGAACGGCACGGTGCGCCTCGTGGATGATCCGGCCCTCATTCTCATGCTCAACGGTGCTATCGGCGCCTACGCGCTGCAGCCGGGACAGTCGATCGGCACCTTCACGACCACCATCATCGACACCACGACCGTGGTGAAGCCCAAGCCCAGATGAGAGGCGCCATGCGCAAGGCGGCACTCGTGCTCGTCACCGCTGCGACGGTGGTGGCCTCGCTCTGGACGGCATCGGCTGCTCAGGCGCGCTCCCTCCCCCTTCCCGTGACCTACCGGGTCGACACAAAGGACGACGTCGTCTTCATCACCATCGACGACGGGATCGTCACGCCTGAGGCCGCGCTGGACTACGTGAAGAAGCACGAGATCCCCATCACCAGCTTCCTCACCGCGGCCCAGGTCACCGATAAGAAGGCC
>JBPCSL010000082.1:0-10425 GCA_051007175.1 Candidatus Nanopelagicales bacterium | reverse complement strand
CGCTGGCCCTCGAACCCGGCCTTCCACTCACCGGTCTCGGGATCGAAGCCCTCGGGGCCGACGTAGTTGCCGGCCTCGTCGAAGGCCGGAGCCATGCCGTAGAGGTAGGGGTCGAACTCGTCGGCCACGTCGCCCTCGCCCGACTCGTTGGCCTGCTTGAGACTCAGCGAGATGCGGCGGCGCTCCAGGTCGATGTCGATGACCTTGACGAAGATTTCGTCGCCGACCTGCACGATCTGCTCGGGGATCTCCACATGACGCTCGGCGAGCTCGGAGATGTGCACAAGTCCCTCGATGCCCTCCTCGACGCGCACGAAGGCGCCGAAGGGCACGAGCTTGGTAACGCGACCCGGGGTGACCTGGCCGATCTGGTGAGTGCGCGCGAAGTGCTGCCAGGGATCCTCCTGGGTCGCCTTGAGGGATAGCGAGACGCGCTCGCGGTCCATGTCGACGTCGAGGACCTCGACCGTGACCTCCTGGCCGACCTCGACCACCTCGGAGGGGTGATCGATGTGCTTCCAGGACAGCTCCGACACGTGGACGAGGCCGTCGACCCCACCCAGGTCGACGAAGGCGCCGAAGTTGACGATGGAGGACACCACGCCGGCCCGGATCTGGCCCTTCTGCAGCTGGTTGAGGAAGGTCTGGCGGACCTCGCTCTGGGTCTGCTCGAGCCAGGCGCGCCGCGAGAGCACGACGTTGTTGCGGTTCTTGTCGAGCTCGATGATCTTGGCCTCGAGGGTCTTGCCGACGTAGGGCTGAAGGTCGCGCACGCGGCGCATCTCCACCAGCGAGGCGGGGAGGAAGCCGCGCAGTCCGATGTCGAGGATGAGACCGCCCTTGACGACCTCGATGACGGAGCCCTCGACCACGCCGTCCTGCTCCTTGATGCGCTCGATCGTGCCCCAGGCGCGCTCGTACTGGGCGCGCTTCTTGGACAGGATGAGGCGACCTTCCTTGTCCTCCTTCTGGAGGACGAGAGCCTCCACCGCATCGCCGACGGACACGACCTGGCTGGGGTCAACGTCGTGCTTGATGGAGAGCTCGCGGGAGGGAATGACGCCCTCGGTCTTGTAGCCGATATCAAGGAGGACCTCATCGCGGTCCACCTTGACGATGGTCCCCTCGACGATGTCGCCGTCATTGAAGTACTTAATGGTCGAGTCGATGGCAGCGAGGAAATCCTCGGCGTCGCCGATGTCGTTGACGGCGACCTGGGGGACGCCGGTGATGGTCTGGGAAGTCATGGGACTCCGGTCGGATAGATGTCGTCGGGCACGCGGAAAGCCCGTGATCTACGTGGACTGGGAGCCGACCCCTGAGGCCGGGGCCCTCGGGCCGCGGAGAACATCACGAGTCCGCTCGGTCTGGGACGCGTGCGGGCTCAACGCGCCCCAGGAGGATAGCGCAGGCCCCTCGAGGGCCTTCCGGCCAGTGCTCGCCTAGGCGGCCGCGGACCCCGCGTGGGTGCCACCCTGCTTGGGCTTGGCCGTCGCGACCAGCGCGATGCCGATGATGAGCAGGATGAGGCCCAGGATCCCCGCCACGAGCGGCACCGTGTTGTTGAGCAGGTTCAGCAGCGCCGCCTGGGTCTTGGCGTAGTTGACCCCGTCCGTGACTTCAGCCGGCGTGGTGCCGATCACAGCGTCGATGATCGTGAGCTGATCAGTCCCGTCCGGGCCGCGCAGCGTCTGCTTCTGGACGCTCTCGCCCTTGACGATCGCGCCGGTCGTGGGCTCGACGTACAGGGTGAGGGTGTTGGCGTAGAACCGTGGCGCAATGAAGCTGGGGTCGGGCGATCCCACCAGGTCGCCGGGGACCTCGAGGGTGCCGGTCTGAGTGGGCTCGACGACCACGAGGAACTTGTAGACGGGAAGGCCCTCCACCTCCTCCTGTCCCTGGAAGACCGCGTCGACGCCGCGGTTGAGGTCGGTGTCGAAGTAGGGGTAGGTCTGCTGCTGAGTGAACATCGGGAACTTCAACGGCACGATCCCGCTCATCTGGACGTCCTCGCCGTCGAGGTTGGCGCCGCAGCAGTTGGACAGCTCGGAGGTCACCCGGTTGAACGCGAATCGAGCGGTGGCCGCCGTGACGACCACGCCCGCGTTGTCCTCGACGCGCTGGAAGGTGTCGTAGACCGCGAGGTCGCCGGCCTTGGCGTCCGCCGTCTGGCTCGCAGGCACGTCACCGCGCGTGAAGCGCGTCGCGGTGAGGGGGACATCGGTCCGCTCGGTGAGAGTCCCCGGGTCGAAAAGCTTCGCGGCCACGCCGGCCTGGTCCGTCTGTGTCACGCCACCGGAGTCCTCGCCGGGCGACAGGGGCGCCTTGGCAACCGCGGGCACCACGGTGAACCGCAGGAGCGCGCCGATGACGACGAGGAAAACACCTAGGCCTATCAGCACGATGCCAATTCCGCGCTTCATGGAACCTCCGAGACGAGGACGGCCCCCGGGTGAACGGGAGTGGAGGAGACGGTAGCGGATACTGGGGGCTCCCGCCGGGAGATCCGGCCCAGGCGCCTGGGAGGGCCCGTGAGCGAGAGAGGCTCCGGCGCCTTCCCGCTCCTCGACGGCTACCGAGCCATCGCGGCCTTCATGGTGCTCACGACCCACGTCGCCTTCAATACCGGCGAGATCCTCACGCCCGTCATCGGGCCGCTCATGGGTCGCATGGACTTCGGGGTGACCCTGTTCTTCCTCCTGTCCGGCTTCTTGCTCTACCGGCCCTGGGCCCGGGCCGCCATGACCGCGACCCCGGCCCCACGACTCGGCACCTACGCCCTGCGCCGGGCCGCCCGGATCCTCCCGGCGTACTGGGTGATGGTCGTCGTCACCCTGCTCCTGCTGCCCGATATCCAGCCGGTGCGCTGGCAGGCATGGCCCGTCCACCTGGGCCTGCTGCACATCTACATCCCCGGGTTCACCCTCGAGGGACTCACGCAGACGTGGAGCCTCGCGACCGAGGTCGCTTTCTACATCCTGCTGCCGGTCCTTGCGTGGGTGGCGGGCCGACGCCAGCGCGGCGACGCCTCCGCGAGCGCGCGGTGGCAGCTCATCGTCCTGCTGGGGTGCGTGGCGCTGGCCTGGACCTACACCGTGCTGCGCGTGTCCGGCGTCTTCGGCAACGCCACCATCACCGGCTACTGGCTGCCCGGCTTCCTGGACTGGTTCGCGCTGGGTATGGCGGCCGCGGTCATCCAGGTGCGGCTGCAGTATGTCGGCGCCCCGCGCTGGATGTGGGCAGTGCGCCAGGTCGCCCGCGCGACGCCCTGGTGCCTCGTCATCGCCGTGAGCCTGTACGTCGTCGCCGCGACGCCGCTGGCCGGCCCGCTCACCTTCGATCCGGCGCAGCCCCACAGTCTCGTCATCAAGCACGTGCTCTACGGCGCCATCGCGGCGTTCCTCCTGCTGCCGGGATTCCTCGGCGAATGGGGCGAGAGCTCCACCTGGGCGAGGGTCCTGCGCAACCCCGTGGTCGTCTACCTCGGGACGATTTCCTACGGGGTCTTCCTCTGGCACCTGGTGCTGCTGCGCTTCATCCAGGACGGACTCGGACTGCCGGTCTTCGGGGGCGGCTTCTGGATCGTGTGGCCGCTCGTGGTCGTCGCCTCCGTCATCGTGGCCTCGATCTCCTGGTTCAGCCTGGAGCGTCCGCTCCAGGCGTGGTCCCACCGACCGCAGCGCGTGTCTGTCGCGTCGGTGACGTAGCCGCCGCCACGGCACCGATCGCCGCCAGTCCCGCGAGTCCCGCCAGCCACCACGGCGCCGAGAGTGACTGGGGCCACGGGATCGCGGCGGCCGCCAGGGCTGCGACGCTGGCGAGGACGAAGACAACGACGGGCCGTCGAGTCCCGTAGGCCAGGGCCGCGCAGGCAGCCCCCGCCAACAGGCCCGCCACTCCCCCGACGAGAACGGCCGCCACCAGGCCGCCGGCGAGCAGGGCCAGCGCGCCGGCTCGCGTGGCGCGGGGCACCGGCGCCGCCTCGCCCGCGCGACCGCGGACGAGGGCGAGCGCGAGCAGCACGAGGGCCGCCAGTAGCCCGAGGAGCAGGCCGGCCCGATACGGCGCATCGGGGGCGAAATCCATACTCACGACTCCCGCCGCACCGGCCGGCACGAGCCAGGCCTGCCGCCAGCCGTCCACGCGCACCGGCTGCAGGCCCGCGCCGTCCAGAGTCGCCACCCAGCCGGCGTTGGCGTTCTCGCCCGTCTCGAGCAGTCGCGGATGATCGCTGGCGTCGATCGCCACGGAGCGCTGCGTCGCCCCCCAGTCGCGCACGGCGGCCGGGTCGATCGCCGACAGGGCCGGGGCCGCGCTCAACGGCTCGAGGGTGACGGACTCGACGGCGAACTCCTCCGTCGAGGCGACATCGATCTCGTGGTCCCCGGCTCCCAGTGACACCAGGCGCCCCTGGCACGCGGGCGCGGGCAGAAGCGTGTCGCTCAGAGCCTCCGACACCGTGGCCGAGACCTCGGTCTTCACCGCCGGCGATCCGTCGATGACGACCTCGGGCCCGAATCCGCACGAGACGCTGGCCTGATCGAAGAGACGTGGTCCTCTCAGCAGGTCCGAGGCACCCAGGAGGGAGACCTCGGTAACACCCAGGGGAAGCGCGGTGTACTGGCCCGTCGCGGGGTCGAGAGTGCGCAGGGAGACCGAGTTCTCGAACCGGATCGACAGCGAGGTCGCCGACTGCGGGGGGAAGCGGACGACGCCGCGGCCGGACACGATCCCGGGCGTCTCGATGCCATTCACGGTCACCGTCACCGAGAGGGGCGTCGACGCCGCGAGATCGGGATTCACCGCGAGCCGTACGCCGCTGATCTCGCGGGGCTCGCCCCACCGCAGGGTCAGTTCGGGCTTGGAGTCCAGCGGAGAGGCGATCCACGACGTGGACATCACCCCGTCGATGGCCGCCTGGGGCCGGCTCGCCGGGTCACTCGTCGCGACGCTGGTCGCGGTGGCTCGGGGCGCATTGGCGACGATCGGGCGCAGCAGCCTGTCGAGGCCCGTGCCGGGGCGGGGGCGCACCATGACCCGCACGCGGTAGTCCCCCGGCTCCGTGACCGAGACGATGCGACGGATCCCCGCACGCTCTTCGCCCGGCTCCCCCAGGACGGACGAGCACACCAGCTGGCCGGCAACCGCGGCGCAACCGGACTGCTCACCCCGTCGCGCCGTCAGGACGATGGGCCCCCCGCTCGCGGCGCCCGCCGTGCGCACCGTGCGCGTGACGGGAACCGGCAGGCCAACCTCCCGCAGGCCGAAGCCCTCCCCCGATGAGCCATCCGCGACGGCCGCGAGGGTGAGCCGCAGGGTGCTAGTCGGTCCTGGCGGCAGGGGCAGCCGCTGCACGAGGTCGGTCGGCGCCACCGGCACCGTGATCTCACCGGCGTCAGTGGTCACGGTGACCTCCGTCGGCGGTGTGCCGGCGGCATCGCCCACGACCAGCCGCACCGGGATGCTGCCGGCGGAGAAGGCCCGATCCGTCGTGACCTGCCACCACTGCCCGACTCCGGGGTCGAGGTCACCGGACATCCACGCTGTCGCGCCGTCGCCGTCGAGCGCAGCCCAGGGCTGCGCAGCGCTCGAGCGCGCGCGCAGTGCGGTCGGGTCGCTGCCACTGCTCGATGCCGTCACCGTGCCCCCGGCGAACTCCGCCACCGCCTGCCGGCCGGTCGGGTCCACGGGGTAGTAGTCGTGGACCTTCCGGTCCTGCGCGAAGGGCTGATCCGCCGTCATGGCCGCGGACCTGTTGTCGCGTGCCCGACCCACGTTGACCTCGGTCCTCAGATAGCCGTCGGTGACCCCGGCGCGCGTCACCACGCCGTCGGCCCGCGCGAGGCTGCCCTCGTCTCCCGCGGTCACGACCGCCGACTCCACGAGTACGCCCGCGTCCGCGAGGTCCACCACGGATTCCGCCGAGCCGCTCGTCACGAGCACGTCAGAGGCATCGCGAAGCCAGGCGCGCGGATCCTGCGGTGCGTAGGGGCTCTCGACCCGCCATACCTCCACCGCCGCGGTCGTGTCCTGCAGGCCGAAGTCGACCACCGTTGTCGGCGTCCGATAGGGCGGCAACGCCGGACCGAACCCCGCCGCCGGCGTGAAGCCGCCGGAGCGCACGAGCGCCTGCCGGATGAGCACGGTCCTCGGGGTCTCGCTGCGTCTTTGGTCGATGTCATTGCGGAGAACGACGTACGTCACCCCGGCGCGTGCCAGGGCGTCGGCCAGGCCGGGAGTGCCGCGCCCGGAGTCGAGACGCTCCTGGATGGCGTCGAGCCAGCGGACGTTGCCCGCGCTGGAGAGCGGCACCGCGTCGCGCACCGCCCAGGGGGTCGTCGCCAGGGGCTGCAGGGGTTCGTCCTGGCTGCGCCCCCACGAGTAGACGCCGAAGGAGGCGCCCGGCACGAGCAGCGCGCGACCGGCAGGCTGCTGCTCGGCGAGGTAGTCCGCGACATCGGACCAGTAGCCCGGCACGTCCGTGAAGGAGCGATCCCGTACCAGGCTGCCGGTGACGGCCGGCCACGCGCCGACGACGATGACGATGGCGAGCACTGCGACGACGATTCCCTGCCAGCGTCCGCGCACGCGCTGGAGGCACGCCTGGGCCAGGAATCCGACCCCGAGGGCGATCGGGAGTCGCAGCAGCAGATCGAACTTGTGCGTATTGCGCAGCGGGGCCAGGACGCCATCGAGCGCGGTACGCCACTGCTCGGCGAGGAGGCCCTGCACGTCGCCCACGTGGCCCAGGGAGACGAGGACGACTCCCAGCAGCAGCGTGCCCACGAGGAAGGGCCGGTACGGCGTACCGCGCAGAGCGAGTCCGGCCAGCCCCGCTGCGGCGACGAGGCCGGTGACGGCCACGAGGACGGGCATCGTCACCAGCTGCCACCCGCCGGGCCAGACCGCTCCCCCGGCATCCACGACGTAGGCGACCCACTGGGACGTGCCGCGCACCACGGTGTCCGGCGACGTGATGAGCGTCGTCACCGACGAGGACTCGATCCAGTCGAGGAACGGTGGTGAGTACCGGCCCAGGACGAGAAGGGGAATGGCCCACCAGAGCGTCGCGAGCGCCACGGCGAGGATCCACCAGGCCGCGAGGACCACGCGGGCGCGACCTCGGAATCGCGTGAGGATCCACCACGCACCGAGGGGCAGCAGCACGGCCGTCGCCACGGCGTTCACGCCCCCGGCGCACAGGACCGCCGCTCCGCTGAGCGCGGCACCACGCCGCAGCGAGTGCCGCCCCTGCGCGGTCGAGGCCAGCGGGATGACCACCCACGGCGCTACCGCGAACGGCAGGATCTCCACCGAGAGCACCCCGAGCTCCGTCACCATGCGCGGGGCCAGCGCATAGGCGAGCCCCGCGAGGATCGGGCCGGCAGCGCCCTTCATGCCCAGGAGGCGTGCGAGGCGCACGACGCCCAGGAATGCCGTGCACAGCAGCACCGTCCACCACAGCCGCTGCACCACCCACGCGGGCAGCCCGGCCAGGTCGCCCAGCACGAAAAACGGGCCAACGGGGAAGAGATAGCCGTAGCCCTGGTTCTGCAGTTGCCCGAAGAAGCCCAGGGGCTCCCACAGGTGCAGGGCCTTGCCGAGGAATCCTGCGGGATCGACGTACAGGTCCAGCTTGGTGTCGGCGGCGATGCGGCCGGGATCCTGGACGAACGCGACCGCGGCGAGGATGGCGCACACGGCGGCGAGCCGCAGTCGATGCGTGAGCCGGGGACTTGCCGGCGGCGGCTCCGCCATCCCGCCGGGCCCGACCGGCCTCGGCGGTGCCTCAGTGGCCGCCATGGCGCCCCCTGCGACGCAGGACCAGCACGATGTTCCAGCAGCCGACCTCGCGCAGGCCCGGCAGGCGCGCAAGCCACGAGACGCCGCGCGGTAGGTATCGGGGCACGATGTCGATCACCTCGCAGCCCGTCTGGGCGCGTGCCCACCGGACCCCCTTGGCTGCCGTCACCGGGAAGAGGCTCTCGCCGAAGACGTTCTTGGGCGCGCGGCCGTGCCGGCGGCGATAGCGCTGGGCCGCGCGCTCGCCGCCGATGAGGTGCCAGGGGGCCGTCTCGTGGCCTCCCCACGGGCCCCACCACAGGGTGTAGGAACACACGATCGTGCCGCCGGGGCGGGTGACCCTGACCATCTCGTCGGCCATGTGCCAGGGATCGCGCACGTGCTCGAGGACATTGGAGGAGTACGTGACGTCGAAGGTGGCATCGGCGAAGGGCAGCGCCGTCCCGCTGCCCATGACCGTCCGCGGCCCGGGCTGCCTCCCGTGCAGGCGCATCTCCCCCGCGTCGGCGTCCAGGGCCACGTACGTCGCCCCGCGCGCCGCGAAGGCATCGGCAAAGAACCCGGGCCCGCCACCGACGTCGAGGAGCAACGCGTGCGCCAGCGGATGCCAGTGATCCACCTGCGCCGCCGAGTCAGCCGCCAGCTCGCCGTAGAAGCGGTCGGGATCGCTCTGCTCGGCTAGGAACGCGCGGAAGAGTCGCGTCGAGCGCGACCAGGTCGCCGCGAACGCCGGGGCAGACACCCCGTGACGGTACCCCAGGCCCGGACGGGATTCCCTGCCATGCGCGAGGGGGCCTGGCGCGAGGGCAATGCCGCCCCTGTCGGGCAGCCCGTGCCGGGCTACCGTGTCGCGGTGCGCATTGCCTTCCTCAATTGGCGGGACACCGCCAATCCCGAGGGCGGCGGCTCCGAGGTTTACATCGAGGAGATCGCGCAGCGACTCGTGGAACGCGGCCACGAGGTGACGCTGGTGTGCGCCGCTCACGGGAATTCCCCCGGGCTCGAGGTCCGGCCCGGTCCCGGAGAGGCCCGACCGGGCCTGCGCATCATCCGACGGGGCACCAAGCTCACGGTCTACCGCGAGGCACGGCGACTACTGAGGTCCGGCGCCCTCGGACCCCTGGATGTCATCGTCGACACCCAGAATGGCATTCCGTTCTTCGCCCCGTGGGCGACGAGAACCCCCGTCGTCGTGCTCGTGCATCACGTGCACCGCGAGCAGTGGCCCGTGGTCTACGACCCGCTGCGCGCCCGCGTCGGGTGGCTGCTCGAGTCACGGCTCGCGCCGCGGGTGTATCGCCGGTCGGCGTACGTCGCCGTCTCCCAGGCGACGGCCGACGAACTTGTCGCACTCGGGGTCGATCGGGCTCGTATCCATGTCATCCACAACGGCACTCGCGATCCCGGGGTCGCCCACGGCGATCGCGATACGAACCCGCGCATCCTCGTGCTCGGGCGCCTGGTGCCGCACAAGCGCGTGGAGCACGTGCTCGCGGCCGCCGCGCGACTGCGCGCTCGGTTTCCCGCCCTCCGGATCGCTGTGGTTGGCGACGGCTGGTGGGCACCGCGCCTGCGCGAGGTGGCGCAGGAGCTCGGCGTCGCGGACCTGGTCGAGTTCACCGGCCACGTGACCGACGAGCGCAAGGAGCGCGAGATCGATCGCTCCTGGGTGCTCGCCCTGCCGTCCTTGAAGGAGGGCTGGGGCCTCGTCGTACTTGAGGCCGCAGCGCGCGGCGTGCCCGCCGTCGCCTACCGGGATGCGGGCGGCGTCACCGAGTCGATCGTCGACGGACGCACCGGGCTGCTCGTGTCGGGAGGCGAGACGGAGTTCACTGACGCCCTCGAGCGCGTCCTGGCCGACGAGAGCCTGCTACGCGACCTGGGCGAGGCTGCACGCGTGCATGCCCGCCAGTTCTCATGGGATGAGTCGTCGATGGAGTTCGACGAGGTACTGATGCGCGCGGCACGCGAGGCGCGCCGGAGGGACTAGTTCGTCGTGCCGTAGACGACGTAGGGCGCGTCAACGGTGGGAGGCACCGCCGTCTGCGAGGAGATGAGACCGAAGGCCGCGCCGCCTGCCAGGACTGCACCGACGACTGCCGCGATGATCGGGCCTACGAACCCCATGTGCTCCACCTCCCAAGGTGCAGTCACGGTACCAAAGCCGGAGGCCCCCCGCCGGGAGGTCGGGATTCCCGTCTCCTGCGGACGGAGCCGCCCGCAGCGGCGATCGCGCAGCCGGCCAGGAGGAGAACCACCCCGAGGTCGGCGCCGACCACGAGCCCGAGCCCGGCCGGGAGGGCGCTCGGTCCCACGGCCTGGGGCACGGCGTACAGCCGGAGGCCTTGGCCTACGGGGATCTCGACCAGGCCCGTGAGCGCCCCGGGCGGGACGCTCGGGAGTTGTCCCTCCTCCACGAAGACCCAGCCGATGCCCAGGCCGGGCAGCCCCTGGGCAAGGGCGTCTCCGTCTGCGAGGAGTCTCGACACGGCCCGCGCGCGGGGATCCTCTCCCTCGATCGTCACGATGCCCGCGGGTGTCGCGACGGCCAGGCCGTCGTCGACGACGGTCGTTCGCGGGAGCCAGCGCGGCGCGGGATCGAGGACGGTGCGGGCGTCGTTG
>JBPCSL010000081.1:0-2741 GCA_051007175.1 Candidatus Nanopelagicales bacterium | reverse complement strand
GGTGATCGGCCTCGTGGCCGCGCGCCAGGTGAAGATGACGGCGATGCCGCAGCTCGTGGCGCTCTTCAACGGCGCCGGCGGCGGCGCTGCCGCGCTGGTCTCCTTCGTGGAGTTCCTGGAGTACGGTGCAAGCGAGGGGGCGGCTTTCCTCATCGCGACCGTCTTCACGGTCCTCATTGGCGGAGTCTCGTTCAGCGGATCGATCGTGACCTTCCTCAAGCTCCAGGAGCTCATGACGACCCGCCCGGTGGTCATCCCCGCGGGCCGCATCATCACCATCCTGGTCGCGGTCGCCACCATCGCCTCGGCGATCTGGGTCATCGCCGCGCCCAGCACCCTCGGCCTGGTCGCGCTACTCGTGCTTGCCCTCGTCTTCGGCATCCTCTTCGTGCTGCCGGTCGGCGGTGCGGACGTGCCGATCGTCATCTCGCTGCTCAATGCCTTCACCGGCCTGTCGGTGGCGGCCTCGGGCTACGTGCTCGGCAACGTCCTCCTCATCGTGGCCGGCACCCTCGTCGGCGCCTCGGGCACGCTGCTCACCAGCCTCATGGCCAAGGCCATGGGACGGCCGATCACGTCCACCCTCTTCGGCGCCTTCTCCGGCACCACGCAGGGCAGCGCGGGACCGGGCGAGGACAGGCCGGTGCGCTCTGCGGGCCCCAACGACATCGCGATCATGCTCGCCTACGCCAACAAGGTGATCCTCGTGCCGGGATACGGCCTCGCGGTCGCCCAGGCGCAGTCGACGCTGCGCGAGCTCGCCGACCTGCTCACCGCGCGCGGGATCGACGTCGAGTACGCCATTCACCCCGTGGCCGGCCGCATGCCCGGGCACATGAACGTCCTCCTCGCGGAGGCGTCGGTGCCCTATGAGCAGCTCAAGGAGATGGACGAGATCAACCCCGACTTCCCCATGACGGATGTCGTGCTCGTCGTCGGCGCCAACGACGTCGTCAACCCGGCGGCGCGCAGCGACACGACGGCGCCGATCTACGGGATGCCGATCCTCGACGTCGACCAGGCCCAGCAGGTGGTCTTCCTCAAGCGGTCGATGCGCCCCGGCTTCGCCGGCATCGAGAACGAGCTGCTCTTCGACCCCAAGACGACGCTGCTCTTCGGCGACGCGAAGGACTCCCTCACGAAGGTCGTGACCTCGCTCAAGGGCATGTAGCTCCCGTTCACGGCGTTGAGTGGCGGGTTATGGCCACCCGACACTGCGTGGCGGCGCCATAACCCGCCACTCAACGACTCCGGGGGTTAGACGACGCCGTAGAGGCGATCGCCCGCGTCGCCGAGTCCGGGCACGATGTAGCCCTTCTCATTGAGACGCAGATCGAGGCCCGCGGTGACGACGGTGACGTCGACGGGGCGCCCGGCGTAGGTCTCCTCGACGCGGCGCAGTCCCTCGGGTGCGGCGAGCAGCGTGATCGCCGTGACGTCGCTGGCGCCCCGGTCGAGCAGCAGGTCGATGGCCGCGACGAGGGTGCCGCCGGTGGCGAGCATCGGGTCGAGCACGAAGACCTGCCGCCCCTCGAGGCCGAGCGGGATGCGATCGGCGTAGGTCGAGGCGATGAGCGAGTCGTGATCGCGCACCATGCCGAGGAAGCCGACCTCCGCGGTCGGCATGAGCCGCATCATCCCCTCGAGCATGCCGAGGCCTGCGCGAAGGATCGGCACCACCAGCGGACGGGGGCGCGCGAGGTGCACGCCGGTCGTCTCGGTGACCGGCGTCTTGATCGTGACCGGTGTGGTGCGCAGTTGATGGGTGGCCTCGTAGGCCAGCAGGATCACGAGTTCCTCCACGAGGAGGCGGAACGTCGCGGAGTCGGTGGTCTCGTCGCGCAGGGTAGTCAGCTTGTGGGCGACGAGGGGATGCTGGACGACGACGGTGCGCACGGGCGCAGCGTATCGGGTCGAACCCGGCCCACGGGATCGGTCCGCGTGCAACGATGTGAGCCGAGTACCCGAGGCGAGGAGTGCATGGCGTGGACGAGGACGATCTCGACTTCGCGATCGCCGCATGGCGCGAGGAAGGCCGCTGGTCTGTCGCGCCCCTGCCTCCGCGTGCCGCGACGTCGCTCGCCGCATTCGCCGCGGCCTTGCGCCAGCTCACCGGCGAGGGCGGGGCACTCGGCTTCATTGGCATCGACGAGGAGTTCTTCGTCGCGGTGCGGGCGACCCCCGATGGCGTGACGCGCGTCGTCCTCTCCGACCTCAACGCCGCCTACGAGTGGTCCCTCGCCGAGGAGGCCGCCGAGCTTCTTGAGATCGAGGTCCCCGAGGACGAGGAGGAGCTCGATGAGCTGGAGCCTGTCGGTGACCTCACCCTCTTCGCCGACCTGGGCGTGCCGCTTGACGAGATGGAGCTCATCCTGGGCGACCCCGACCTCTACCCCGACGAGCAGGTGACGGCGATCGCGACGCGCATCGGCTTCGCCGAGCAGCTGGCCGCCACGCTCGAGGCGCTGCAGGAGGACTGAGTACGCCGTGGAGTTCCGCCCGGCTGATCTCGACGCCATGGGCCAGGCCCTGGAGTTGGCCCGTCAGTCCATGCTCGCTGGTGACGACGTCCCGGTCGGCGCGCTCGTCCTCGGACCCGATGGCGCTGTCCTCTCTTCTTCGGCCAATCGACGCGAGGCCCTCTCGGATCCCACGGCGCACGCCGAGGTGGTGGTCCTGCGCGAGGCCGCGGCCGCCCGCGGCGACTGGGACCTGTCGGGCTGCTCGCTCGTCGTCACCCT
>JBPCSL010000080.1:0-10969 GCA_051007175.1 Candidatus Nanopelagicales bacterium | reverse complement strand
CAGCGGCTGAGGCAGTCGGCGCTCCCCACCCCTGCAGACCCAGGGACCCCGTAGACCCCGTCGCGGAACCGCGTCGGACACAAGAAAGGGAACACAGTGAACGCAAAGAAGGCTCTCATCGCCGCCGCGGCGGGCGCCGGCGCGCTCAGCCTCATGCTGGCCGTCGTCCCGACCGCGTCCGCGGACCCGGACGGTCCTCCGCAGTACCGCGACCTCGCCGGCGTGGGCTCCGACACCACCATGAACCTGGTGCAGGCGCTCTCGCAGGTGGTCAAGATCGGTGACGTCAAGGTGATCGGCTCCTACACCGCGAGCCCGAGCACGACCGAGACGTTCCAGACGAAGGCCGATGCCAAGTGCACCTACACGCGCGCGGCCGCCAATGGCTCCGGCAACGGTGTCAAGCTGCTTGCTGCGAGCGTGACCGCGAAGGATAACTGCCTCCAGTTCGCGCGATCCTCATCGGCGAACAGCTCCACTTCCCCGACCGGCTTCACCTGGGTCCCCTTCGCCAAGGATGCGGTGACCTTCGCCGTCCGCTCGGACGGCTCGGTGCCCCGTGCACTGACGCTTGCGGAGCTCACGTCCATCTACAAGTGCGAGAACACGAGCATCGTTCCGGTGCTCCCGCAGGCGGGCTCGGGCACGCGCTCGTACTGGCTGGGCAAGTTCGGCATCACCGAGGACCAGATCGCGGCCGGCACCTACGCCTGCCTGAAGCCGAAGTCGGCTGGCGGCACGGGCGCGGAGTATGTCCAGGAGCACGATGGACGCCAGCTCAAGGCCAATGAGGTCATGCCGTACTCGATCGCGGTGTGGCAGGCCCAGGCATCGGGTGCTTCCATCGACGTTCGTGGCATGAGCGTGCTCGGCGTGCTCGATGGCCAGAACCCCACCCTGCTCAATCCGACGAGCACCTTCAATCGCGACGTCTTCAACGTGATCCCGACGACCAAGGTCTCGGACACCGCATCGAAGGAATACCAGGTGTTCGTCGGCCCGAACTCGCTGGTCTGCAAGCAGACGGCCACCATCCAGGCCCAGGGCTTCGGCGTCATCGCAACCTGCGGTGACACCTCGAAGCGCAGCTGACCCCCCACGACGCGCATCTAAGGAGACATGAACATGAGTAATCGATCCATGCGCGCAGTGGCTGCTGCCGTCGCGGCCTCGGCCGTGGCGGTGGTGGGCCTTGCCCTCGCGGCTCCGTCCGCGACGGCAGGCACCACGGGCACGCTGAAGCTGGAGCCAGGGTCGGGGACGGGGGCCGATCCCGTATCGGTCGTCACCTCGGCGGGCTGCTCCGATGCCAATGCCACGCACTTCGTGGTCACCCTCACCGGTACGGGCGTCCAGTACACGGTCCCGGGCTCCGGCTCGACCGGACCGACGTACGAGGCGGTCAACTACATGGTGGGCAACACCGCCCTGGGGGCGGTCGGCTCCTCCGGTGAGTCGACCACGGCCATCCGGGTGCCGCTGAGCAAGCTCTTCGGCCAGGTGAAGCAGGAGAACAAGGACGCCAAGCTCCCCACCGGTGAGTACACCCTCACCCTGGAGTGCCGCACCAAGCTGTCGCCGACGGCGATCTCGTCCTTCACCACCAAGGTGACGATCGTGGACAACGCGTCAGGCCTCTCGTTCCGCGAGGGCGCGATGACGGCGGTGGCGAGCGTCACGGCACCGAAGATCAGCGGCACCGCCAAGGTGGGCCAGACCCTGAAGGTGAGCACGGGCACGTGGTCGCCGACTCCCTCGTCCTACACCTACGCGTGGAAGATCGGGACGAAGGTCGTGAGCACGAAGAACTCGTACAAGGTCGCCGCGGCCGACAAGGGCAAGAAGGTGACCGTCACGGTCACCGCCAAGGCCGATGGCTACAAGGACGGCACTGCCTCGGCATCCGTCACCATCGCCAAGAAGTAGTTCCCCGAGTGGGGGCCGGGTCCGTGGCCCGGCCCCCACTCTCCATCGCCGGGAGGTGTCATGAGGAAGGCCATCGCGATCTGCGCCGCGGGCCTCGCCTTGGCGCTGCCCGCGCTCCCTGCGGTGGCGGATGAGGGCGGATCTCTCGCCATCATCCCGGCGAGCGGGACCCTGGACACCCCCATGGATGTCGTGACCTCCGGCCTCTGCCAGCGTGGCGTGACCTTCGTGGTCGCCGTGCGCGGCACGGGCATCGACCCCGTCCTCTCGGGCAATGCCGTCGGCAATACCGATCTCGCCATCCTGGAGCCGGCGGCCTATCCCGGGCACCACTCGGTGCCGCTGTCCCGGACCCTGCGCGAGTACTTCGTCTCTAACGGCGTGGTGGATCCGCGCGGGGACTATGACCTCGTCTTCGCCTGCCGCAACCGGCTCGACATGGCGGACCTGCAGACATTCGCGGGCACGATCCGCATCGGCAAGGCTGGCTACCAGGCCCTGGGCGTAGCGGCGACCCCGCTCGAGAAGTTCCTGGCGAACTCGTCCGCGGGGGAGGCGTCGAGCGCAGCCTCGTCGGGACAGGAGTCGGGCGCCGCGGCCTCCGAGGCCCCCTCGCCCGTAGCCTCCAGCAGCGGCCCCGCGGCCTCGGGTGAGACTGCCGTGGGCGACCAGGCCGAGGGCTCCGTGACATCTGCTGAGTCCGCTGCCTCCGAGAATCCCGCTCAGGCGTCTGCGGGGAGCGTGGGCGACGTCGCCGCATTGCCGGCCTCCTCCACCTCCACCACTCCCCAGGAGGACAACACCTGGCGGTGGGCACTCATCACCATGGGCGCCGTGCTGTTGGCGGGCGCGGCGTACATGGGCTGGAAGGCGCGAGCGAGGTGACCCTGATGACCGAAAGCCCGGCTGCGGATCCCGAGACCCGCGGTAGCGATGCCCTGGCCTCGCGGCAATTCATCATCGTCGGTGCCCTGCTGGCCCTAGGCGCTCTCAGTGTCGGGTTCCTCGTCAATCTCGTCATTGTGAGCCAGCTCGTCCACGCGCGCGACCAGGAAGTCCTCTACTCGGATTTCCGCAGCCAGCTGGCTAACGCCATCGCCCCTGTGGGCCAGACCGACGTCAATGGCGCGCTGCTGGTGCCAGGCGCTGCCGTGGCGGTGCTGGAGATCCCCGATCTCGGTATGCGCGAGGTCGTGGTGGAGGGCACCACGTCCACGGAACTGGAGTCCGGCCCCGGTCACAAGCGCGACACTGCCCTGCCGGGCCAGGCCGGAGTCTCGGTCATCTACGGACGCCAGGCGGCCTTCGGCGGACCGTTCGGCCAGTTGGAGATCCTCCAGCCGGGCACGAAGATCCTCGCCACCACGGGACAGGGCCAGGCGGAGTACGAGGTCATCGACGTACGTCGCCCCGGCGATCCGGTGCCGCCGCCGCTCGAGGCGGGCGCGGGTCGCCTCACTCTCGTGACGGCGATGGGCCCCCGCTACATGCCCTCGGACGTGCTCCGCGTCGATGCTGCTCTGGTCACCGACCCGCAGGCAGCTCCCGTGCGCGTGCTCACCGCGGCCGCCATGGATCCGGCGGAGCAGGCCATGGCCGGCGACCCGGCGGGCCTGGTGCCTCTCCTGCTGTGGCTGCAGCTGCTGCTGGTGGTCGTCGTGGCCACCGTCTGGCTTGTCCTTCGCTGGGGTCGCTGGCAGGCCTGGCTCGTGGCCATTCCCGTATGTGTCTACGTCGGGGTGATGGCCTCGATGAGCGCTATTCGCCTGCTGCCCAACCTCATGTGATCCGGAGAGACGATGACGATGACGATCGATAAGGCTCAGACCGAGCAGCACCCTGAGCTCTACTCCATTCAGGCCATTGACATCTCCTGCTGGTTCGGCACGCACCTCGTGCTCGACCGGGTATCCCTCCTCATGGATGCTGGCGAGGTCACGGCCCTCATCGGCCCGTCCGGCTGCGGCAAGTCCACCTTCCTCCGGTCGCTCAACCGCATGCACGAGCTGGTCGTCAGCGCCCAGATCGCTGGAGCGGTACTCCTCGACGGCAAGGACATCTACGCCCCGGACGTCCGGATCACCGACGCCCGGCGCCAGATCGGCATGGTCTTCCAGCGGCCCAATCCCTTCCCGGCCATGTCGATCTACGACAACGTCATCGCGGGCCTGAAGCTCAACGGCCTGCATGCCTCGCACGACGAGAAGGACGAACTCGTGGAGCACTGCCTCACCAAGGCCGGCCTGTGGAAGGAGGTCAAGGATCGCCTTCGCTCCCCCGGCGGCGGCCTGTCCGGGGGGCAGCAGCAGCGTCTGTGCATCGCGCGTTCCCTGGCGATCAAGCCGAAGGTGCTGCTCATGGACGAGCCGTGCTCGGCTCTCGACCCCACGTCCACGCGTCGCATCGAGGAGACCATCACCGAGCTGCGCGAGGAAGTGACCATCGTCATCGTGACGCACAACATGCAGCAGGCCCAGCGCGTGTCGCAGCAGTGCGCCTTCTTCCTCGCCGAGCACGGCGAGCCCGGCCACATCGTCGAGTACGGGCCTACCGAGGCGATGTTCAGCTCGCCCCAGGATCCGCGCACCTTCGACTACGTCAACGGCCGCTTCGGGTGACAGGGACCCTGAGCCCCGGCTCCTGGGCTCTTCGGCGAAATCCCCGGATGAGGGGCCTCGCGTCACCTAGGGTCACGGCATGAGCTCGGCCGCTCCCGTCCCGTTGGGGAAGGCCCTGGACGGTGCCGTGATGACCCGGAGGCACCGGAAGTTCTGGCTGCTTGCGGGACTGGGCATCATGCTCGACGGCTTCGACTTCTTCATCATCGGCGTGGCAAACCCCCTGATCGCCGAGGACTTCGGCGCCGATGCCTGGCAGAAGGGCCTGGTGTCCGCCGCTGCCATCGTCGGCGCGATCTTCGGGGCGGCGTTCCTCGGGCCCCTGGGCGACAAGCTCGGCAGGCGACGCATCTTCAAGTACGACCTCTGGATGTTCTGCATCTTCTCGGTCGGCTGCATGTTCGCCTGGGACCTGTGGTCCCTCATCGCCTTCCGATTCCTCCTCGGCATTGCGATCGGCTTGGACTATCCGATTGCCGCCTCCTACCTGGCGGAGATCCTGCCCCAGCGCAATCGCGGCCGCTGGCTCGTCTCGGCTTTCTCCCTGCAGGCCGTCGGCATGCTCCTCGGCGCCCTCGTCGGGGTGGTGGTCCTGCTCGCGCTCCCCGAGGTCAGCTCGTGGCGCTGGATGCTGGGACTTGGCATCGTGCCCGCCCTCATCATCATCCTGCTGCGGCGATCAACCCCCGAGAGTCCGAGGTGGCTCGCCCAGAACGGGCACGAGGAGGAGGCCATCCGCGTCACCGAGACGCTCGTCCCCTTCCCGGTCATGGTCACCGAGACGGATCGGGCGCGCACGCAAGAGCCCTCCGAAGGCATCCAGGCCCTCTTCCAGCCCCAGCTCTTCAAGCGCGCCATGATCAAGCGCACGATCTTCACGTCGGTGCCGTGGTTCCTCATGGACATTGCGACCTATGGCGTGGGCATCTTCACTCCCACGTTGCTGGCCGCCATGGCGCTGGCCGGCGCCAACGCGACGTTCATCGCCGACGACATCGCCTCGACCGTCGGCACGGCGTTCCTCGACATCTTCCTCGTGCTCGGCTTCGTGGTGGCCATTCTCACGGTGGAGAGGCTGGGCCGGATTCGGCTGCAGCTCATCGGATTCGCCCTGATGGCGGTCGGCCTCATCGTGCTCGCGCTGGCCTCCGGGCTGCCCGGCGGTGGCAACTCGCACCTCGTGCTCGTCTTCGTGGGCTTCGCGGTCTTCAATTTCTTCATGAACGCCGGCCCGAATGCGACGACGTACGCCCTCCCGGCCGAGGTCTTCCCCTCGGACGTGCGGGCCGCGGGACATGGCTTCGCGGCAGGGGCGGCGAAGCTCGGGGCCGCCATCGGCGTCTTCTTCTTCCCGATCCTGCTGTCGACGATCGGACAGCCTGCGCTCCTCCTCGGACTTGCCGTCATCTGCGCGGTGGCCTGGGTGATCACGGCCGCGCTGCGGATCGAGCCGGCAGGGAAGTCCCTGGACGAGATATCGGGCCAGGGGCTCGCGGCCCTGAAGGTCCGGCCGGCGCCCCCGTGAGGTGAGAGGTCGAAAGACCTAGGACACCGGCGCGGTGATCTCGCGCCAGACGGCGTACCCCTGGCATCCGATGCAGTAGCCGGTGAGGGCCAGGGTGAGCGCGACGATCCAGGCGGCGGCCACGGCCATGGCCGCGATGCTCACGGCTCCGACGAGCCAGGCGATGAGCGCGACCCCGAGCAGGGCGAGGGCGATGCCCTGGGACACGCGGGGAGCAGTGGGGCTCTGCCACCGCGTCGTCGGGCTGAGCCTCACGGACAGCAGGTGGTCGAAGACCCACACGTAGGGTTGCGCGGTGATGCCGAGGGTGGCGCCGAGGAGGAAGGCCACGCCCTGGATCCCCACGAGGGCTGCGAAGGCCCAGGAGTCCATGGACAGGAGTGCGGCTCCGAGGACGACCGCGGTGACGGCCGCCGCGAACCGCGGGGCCCGGGCGTCCACCATGTCCGTATTCTCAGCCATCTCAGTAGAGTAATGCAGGAATGTGGGCGGTGCCTTCCCGGTTGCCCACCCCGGCCGTGGCGCGTCGCGTTGCCCGGGCCTTCCCGGGCACCACAATGGGGCCACGACGAGTGGAGGCCCTATGAACGCGGCAGTGGCACAGGCGGACATCGCGGCGGATCCTCGCCTCGGCAGGCTCCGAGTCTGGAACCTGGTGGCGGGCTTCGCCCACCTCGTCCAGCTCATCGCGGTGCTGGCCCTCGCCAACGACTTCTCGATCCCGATCACCGCGTCGTACCTCGAGGGCCCTCCCGGCACGACGCCCGGGGCGCCGGTCACCCTCCTCGACGTTCCGCTCGCCTACGGCGTCGCGCTCTTCTTCGGGCTGTCGGCACTCTTCCAGTTCCTCGTGTGCATCCCGCCCTTCTACGACCGCTACATCGCCGGCCTCGTGCAGCGCCACAACTACTTCCGCTGGGTCGAGTACTCCATTTCCAGCTCGGTGATGATCGTCCTCATCTCGCAGATCGTGGGCATCTCGGATGCGGCGGCGCTCATGGCGATCTTCGGCGTCAATGCCTCGATGATCTTCTTCGGCCTCGTGCAGGAGAAGTACGTGAAGCCCGGCAGCGGCGATATGGTGCCCTTCATCCTGGGCTGCATGACGGGCATCGTCCCGTGGCTCATCATCGTGCTCTACGTCATCGGGCCCAACAATCCGAGCACCGCGACCGCGCCCGCCTTCGTCTACGGGATCATCGTCAGTCTCTTCATCTTCTTCAACTGCTTCGCCGTGGTGCAGTGGCTGCAGTACAAGAAGATCCCGATGGACTACCTCAAGGGCGAGAAGGCGTACATCATCTTGAGCCTCGTGGCGAAGTCCGCCCTGGCCTGGCAGATCTTCTCCGGCACTCTCATCCCGTCGTAGGCGGAGGCCGTGCGCACCTCTGGCCGTGCGCACCTCTGGCCGTTGAGCCTGAACCAGAACGGGAGACTTATCCGGCTCGCTAAGTGTCCCGTTGTGGTGTGAGAGCGATGGCGTCGGCGGGCGGACCACCTCTGGGCGGGCGTCGGCGGGCGGACCACCTCTTGGCGGCGGGCGGACCACCTCTGGGCCATGGCGTCGGCGGGCGGACCACCTCTGGGCGTCGGGCGGACGTCCAGGGTCCGCCCCACACAAGCGCGGCTAGGGTGATGCCGTGCCCCTGACCTTGACGGCCCAGGAGCAGGCCATGCTGGCGGGGGAGCGAGGACCTGCTGTCGCGCTCTCGATGCGCATCATCACCGAGCTGGGCCGCATCCGGGGTGCCGAGCGGCTCGTCGACATCGACTCCGTCCACATCGACGGCTGCATCTTCTACGGGCAGGCCGGCCTCGACTTCGCCCAGAAGCTCGTGGAGCTGGGCGGGCAGGTCGTCGTCCCCACGACGGTGAACGTCGGATCCGTCGACCTCATCCACCCGCACCTCATCCTGCAGAACACCGACTACGAGAAGTGGGTCGCGGAGGGCGGGCGCGCCCTCATGCAGGCGTACGTCGATCTCGGCTGCCGGCAGACCTGGACCTGCGCGCCGTACCAGTTGGACTCCCGCCCGGATGTCGGCCGGCACATCGCGTGGGCCGAGTCCAATGCCATCGTCTTCGCCAACTCCGTGCTCGGCGCCCGCACGGATCGCTACGGCGACTTCATCGACATCGCGGCCGCCATCACCGGCAAGGCGCCCTGCGGGGGACTGCACCTCGACGAGGAGCGCTACGGCGATCTCGTCCTCGACTGCACGGGACTGTCGGCCGCGACGCTGGCGCAAGACGTGACCTACCCGCTGCTCGGCTACCTCGCGGGCAGCATCGCCGGCACGCAGAACCCGGTCTTCGTGGGCCTCCCCGACGATGTGTCAGAGGACCGGCTCAAGGCCATTGGAGCGGCTGCGGCGTCGAGCGGTGGCGTCGCGCTCTTTCACGTTGTCGGGCGCACCCCCGAGGCGCCCACTCTGGCTGCTGCTCTCGGCAGCCACGTCGATGCGCCGGTGCACCACATCACCGCGCAGCGGCTCAATGCCGCGCGCCAGGAGCTCTCGACCGCGCGCGAGGAGCGGCTCGATGCGGTGAGCCTCGGGACACCGCACGCGTCCGTGGATGAGATCCAGGAGGCGTACGACGCCGTCATCGGCGGGCCGCCACTCGCCGACGGCGTGGCCTTCTACATCTCCACCGGCCGATCGGTGTTCGCCGAGGCGCAGCGACGCGGGCTCACCGAGCCGCTGGAGGACTGGGGCGTCACCTTCGTCCTCGACACCTGCACCTACGTCACCTCTATCCTCCGCCCCGGCACGAAGACGGTGATGACGAACTCCGGCAAGTGGGCGCACTACGCCCCCGGCAACATGGGAGTCGACGTCGTGCTCGCCACCCTCAAGGAGTGCGCGCAGTCGGCCACCACGGGCCGGGTCACCTGGGACCGGGACCTCTTCCGATGACGGCGATCACGGGTTGGCGCGTCACCTCGGGTGAGGCCGAGGGACCGGTGCTCAAACTCGACTCACCGGTGTCGTTCTGGGGCGGCATCGGGCCTGACGGCACGATCATCGACGTGCACCATCCGCAGCACGGTGCCGAGGTGACCGGACGCATCCTCGTCATGCGCTCCGGCCGCGGCTCGAGCTCGGGCACCTATGTCCTCGCCGAGCTGCTGCGCCTCGGGCTGGCTCCCGCGGGCATCGTCCTCACGGAGCCCGACGGCATCATCGCTACTGGCGCGCTCGTGGCCGCGGAGCTGTACGGCGTGCAGATGCCGATCGTTACCGTGTCGGAGTCGGACTATGAGCGCATTGAGGACGGCGTAGGCCTTGCCATTTCCATGGAGGGCGACGACGCGATCCTGAGGGTCCCCTAGCCTCATGGGCATGCGAGACCGGGACATCACCATCGGCCTCTACCTGTTGACGGCGGTGTGCGGGATCGTGGACGCGGCGACGTTCCTCGGCCTGGGCAATGTCTTCGCGGAGATCATGACCGGCAACCTCATGTTCCTGGCCTTCCGGACAGGTCAAGGCGAGCTGAGCTCCGCGCTGCCGATCTACCTCACGCCCCTCGCCTTCTTCTCCGCCGGGGCCGTGGGGTGCGGCTACCTGCTCTGGACCCGCCGCATCGCGGGCCGGCGACGCCTGGGGTTCGTGGTCGTCTGCGTGCTGGTGTGGGCCGCGGCAATCCTTGCCCTCTGGTGGGAGCCCGAGGCCCCCACGACGCAGGCCACCGTGGTGGTGGGGGTCCTGGCCTTCGCGATGGGCATGCAGAACGCCATGGTGCTCTACCACGTGGTGCCGGACGTGGCGACCAACGTCATGACGCTCACGCTCGTGCGTCTGCTGTCCAACTGGTCGGTCATCGGCGGGGACAACTCCCGGTGGCACTTCCGCGTGGCCTCCCTGGCCACCTTCTTCGCGGCAGCGGCCGTGGGAGCGTTCCTCCTCCGCTTCGGCGTCGGGGTGACGCTCGCGGCGGCCGCGCTTGTCTATGTCGTCGCCCTGCCGATCCTCCTGCTCGGTCACTCGACCGCCGACGCGAAGCACCGCGCACCCGCTGCCTGACCGAGGCTGAGCCTGCACTTCGTCGGCGTGGGAGACTTCCCGTGCAGCATCACGCCAAGCCAAGGAGGGATCATGGCAGCCGCCCGTCGGACGTGGTCCCTACGCACCTACGTGCCCGCCCTCGTCGCCGGGGCTCTCACCGCCCTGCTGGTGTCCCTGCGGTTCGCAGGCGTCGACATGCCGGTCCTGCAGGGAGTGATCTTCTTCTCCGCCCTGGGCTTCCTGAGCTTCGGCTTCGTCGACCTCCTCGTGCGCGACATTCGCCGCACGTACGTCGATCCGGTCGGCGAGCGCGTGATCGTGCTGGGCGTCATGGTCGTCGAGGCCGTGTTCCTCTTCGCGGCCCTCTACCTCACGATCAGCCAGCATCCCGACCAGATCGCTGGTCTGGAGACGCCTCTTGACGCGGTCTACTTCACGATGACCACGCTCATGACGATCGGCTTCGGCGACGTGTCGGCCCATGGCCAGTGGGCGCGCGGAGCTGTCCTGCTGCAGATGCTCTTCAGTGTCCTGCTGCTCTCCGCAAGTGTGCGGATGTTCACCAGCCTGGTGCGCAGCATGACGGCCGAGGCCGGCAAGCGGCACCAGGACTGAGGCATGGCTGGTAGGAATCTCGTCAACTTCGATCGCGTCTCCAAGGCCTATGGCGAGCGTCGGCTCCTCTCGGACGTCTCCCTCGGCGTGAGTGAGAGCGAGCGGATCGCCGTCGTCGGGCGCAATGGCGCGGGCAAGAGCACGCTGCTCAACCTCATGGGCGGCATCGAGACTCCCGACTCCGGCCGCGTCACGGTCAATTCCGGCGTCCACGTCGGGCTCGTCTCCCAGTCCGAGGCCTTTGATGCCGGGGTCTCCGTCGCGGAGTACGTCGT
>JBPCSL010000079.1:0-4733 GCA_051007175.1 Candidatus Nanopelagicales bacterium | reverse complement strand
CGGCGTCGCGCCGATGGACGCTCTCTTCACCGCACTCTCCCGGTCGTCCGGGCTGTCGGTGGGCGTCATCCTCTTCTGCGCGTGCATCCTCATGGTGCTCATGGCGTGGGCACTCGGACTGAAACCCGCGATCGGCACGCTCATCTCCTTCGTGGGCATCGCCGTCCTCGTCGATGCCACGCGCGCCGTTGGGGCCGTCATCGGCGCGCCGGACTGGCCCCTCGCCGCCCGCATCGCCTGGTGGATCCTTGGCCTGGTGCTCTTCAGCGTCGGCGTGCTCGGGCTCTTCTCCTCCGACCTCGGCGCGAGCCCCTACGACCAACTCGTACGGTCGATCGCCTACCGCACGGGGCGGTCGCTGGGCTTCGCGCGCATCATCCTCGACGCCTTGGCGCTGCTCGCCGCCATCGTGCTCGGCGGGTCATGGGGAGTGGGCACCGTCGTCATCCTGCTCGCGGTGCCCTTCGTGCTCAATCGCCTGCTCCCCATCGTCAAGCCGCATGTGCATCGGGATCCGGCTCACGACGCGCTGCTCTAGTCGATCCCCATCGCCTCGGCGATGACCTGCCATCCCGCGTCGGAGGGATCTCCCGGCACGCGCGCGAGGACCTCCCCCTGAGGGGTCACCACGCACGCCTGCACGACGTCCGATCCCGGAATGCCCATGACCTTCTGGAACGCCGAGACGCTGGTGTAGACGGTGATGGTCCGCGCGAGCACGCGCGGGATGCGGATGCTCGCGGCCATGCCTCCGTCGATGAATCCCCGCCCGAGCTTCCAGCGCGTGGAGAGGACCGGGATCTCCACGACGCAGGTCACGTCATCGGCGTCCATGTCCATCGGCGATCCGGGCACGCCCGCGGCCTCCGCGCGCCCAATCCAGCGGTCGACACTCGACTGCTGCCATTGCTGGAAGGCCAGCACGGCGAGAGTGCGGGTCGCCGGAAGGTCCTCCGGGAGCCGTACGTCGTTGCCGGCGAGCGAGCGGCCGACGACAGGGGGGAACTCGACGGTCATTCCCCTAGTCTGCGCCCCGAGTCGCCTGGGATCCCGACCAGATACGCCGGAATCTCCCCCGGGCCTGCACCTTTTCACCACCAAACGGCGGTTTCTCCTAGCCGAGGAGCAGCGCTCATCGGCTTGTCAGAAGCGTGAGCGGCGAGAAGGTCCCGCCATCGAGGCCGATCAGGGCACCTGACGCATCCACCCGCAGGGTCCCTCCATTGGTGCCGACTACGCTCGCCGGGTCGACACCCACCAGAGTCGCCCCGTTGAGCCCGACCACGGTCGCGCCATTCGTGCCCACCACCGTGCCGCCGTCGAGATTGATGAGCGCGGAGAGCTCACGCGTGAAGGCGTTCAGGGTGCCCCCATCGAGGTTGATGAGCGTGCCCCCGTCGAGGTTGATGAGCGTGCCGCCGTCGAGGTTGATGAGGCCGGCACCCGGCACCTTGAGGATGCCCTCCCCGATCACCCCGCCCGCGACCGAGGAGGAATTCACCGGCAGCACGACCACCTTGCGATAGGCACGCTGAGCCGGCGGCTTCGCCTGGCTTGCCTTGGGCCGGGTGACCGCCTGGGCACGGCCTTGAATGAGGCTGCCGATATGGCAGAAGAGGTCGAACCACCAGCAGTTCCCCACACGGACGGAGCGAGCGCCCCCGAGCGGGCTCACCGGGCCATTGGCGCCGACCGCCACGAAGCGCTTGTCGAGCTTCTCGCTGGCGTATCGCAGGGCGGCGTAGTCGCTCGTGATCGTATTCAGCGCACCGCCGATGGCACTGTTGACGGTGTTCTTCATCGCTCCCAGGGTGGCGTTGTAGGCGTACGGACAGGAGCCGGGGCGACCGGAGGTCGTGAAGCAACGACCATCCCACGTGATGAGGTCGCCGGCGTCAGCCTTCGTCCCGTCGCCGACCACGAAGTCCACGAAGACCTGGCTCTCCACTCCGCCCGCACTGTCCAGGGTCGTGACCACGATGCGCGCGGTGCCGGGATCAAGCGAGGCCGTGGTGAGGATCGTCGAGAAGGGTGCATCCAGGCCTGACATCGACTGGAAGGTCTGGCTGCTCTTGCGTACGCCATTGACGTAGAGCTCGATGACGCCACGCTTGCCGCTCTCGCGGACCTGATCCCCGATGAGGCCCACCCACACGGAGGTGTACACCGCGCCCGGGAAGTCATAGAGGCGCCCGTCCGCGGCGATGCTGAAGTCCTCAGGGCGCTGAGTGACGTACGCCTGCGGTGGAGCACCGACCGCCACGGCCAGACGCGCCCGCAGGCTCGGCTTCGTGGCCGTGATGCGCAGCCGCACGGGCGCATCGGGGTCATTCGTCTCCTCCAGCGAGATCCCTGTCGCCATGAAGACGTTCTGCTGCGACTCCACATCGGCCCAGTCCACGACCCATGAGCAGCCTTCGGCGTAGCCATCCAGGAGTCTCGTCAGCAGCCAGAGCGGCATTCCCGACGACGCCAGGGACGTGTTGATCGTGGCAAGGTCCTCATCGGTCACCGGGCATGTCTTGCGGTCTTCCCACCACGAGTAGTACTTGATCGCGATCGTGGCGTGCTCATCGGGGCTCGCCTCCACCACGACCTTGCCGTCGACGGGAACGGCCTTCCCGTTGACCTTGAGCTCGACCACGCTGTCGTGGGTCACGACCTTGCGCCACGCGGAGGGCACACTCGACCGCCGAACGGGCGTGGCCGTGATGTCGGCGTACTGCCCGATGCTCGACTTCAGGATTGCCTCCTGGAGCGCCACCCAATTGCCGAACACCCACGAGCCCTTGACCTGCCGAGGCAGCCAGTTGCCCATGATTGTCACTGACGCCGGCGGTCCGACCTTCGATGTGCTGGCGGACGCCGTGGTCGCAGCCCCGATCTTCGGCAGGTTGCGTGCCGTCACGGAGAACATGAGGAACGAGTCCACGTCCGACCGCGTTGCCGTGTAGGAAGGCGCTTTTCCGCCATCGAGTCCGCGAGCGTCGAGCTTGCCCTTCTTCACCGAGGTGCACGAGGGCGGCCACACGACGAATTGCTGCATCGAGCAACGGTCGAACGAGTACTCGTAGGTGATGGGTGCCGTGCCTGCCCACTGGCCCATCGTCCCCGTGATCGTCTCGCCGACCTTGACGGACAGGGTGCTCACGGAGGGAGGCACGATGACGCGAGGCCATTCAGCCACGTTGCAGGCGGTGGGCACGTCGAGCTTCTCGTCGTATTCGAGCAGGTCGCCCGCCTCGGGCGAGGTGCCCGTCCGCGAGTCCGGGTCTCCGCAGTCGACCACGTCGCGCATGCCATCCTTGGCGTCGATGTCGTCGGCCCCCGTGCCGCCGACGATGGTGTCGGATCCCTTGCCGCCCACGATGGTGTCGGCCCCCGGTCCCCCGTAGACGTAGTCGTTGCCCAGCTCGCCGTCGATGTCGTCGTCGCCGGGCCCGCCCCGCAGCACGTCGCCTTCGCCGCCGCCGTAGAGATTGTCGTTACCCAGTCCCCCGTCAGCCGAGTCGGCGAGATCGCCTCCCTGGAAGTAGTCGTCGAAGGGCGACCCGGTGAAATTCGCCATGATCTTCGAGCCCTCTTCGACGACAAGGCTCGCACCGCGCGGAGCCGCCGAGAAGTCGCCCTTCGCCAGCCAGGTGACGCCCTCCCGTGCGGTGGGGAACGTGCAGGTCACCTCGCTTGACGGGGCCGACGCGTTGGCCGACCTGCAATAGGTGGTCTCGGCGACTCCCAGGGAGGGACCGCCGTCCTCTTCGAGGATGGTGATGGTGTTGCCGGAACGACGTACGACGATGTCGGACTTCGCCATCGACGGCTGCGCGCGGAACTCCACGGTGTAGAGCCCGACCTCGGGGAAGGCGACACCCGCCACAAGCATCCCGTAATCCGGTGCGCCTGTGGCCGGAGGAGATCCGACGAGAACGCCGGCCACCAGTGCACCCGCCGCAACTGCCACGGATGACGCTCGGACGATCCACGACGTGTGTCGAGTCACCACGATTCCCCCATTGAGACTCATGCGGCCTTCACGCGAACCACAAGCGCCGTTCGCTTGTCCTGCAGGGAACAAGGTCACCAGCGAGAGTCGCGGAGTGGCAAGCGCACGGGCGATAACACACCCTCAGTTCGGGCCGCTACACCACCTCGAGTGACCGCTTGCTCAGGCCGTAGAACGAGCCGGTGATGGTCGTCTCCGGCGCTGCCTCGGGGTCGGAGGCCGCGCCCATCGTGACGAAGAGCGGGATGAAGTGCTCGACCGTCGGGTGCGCGTAGGGCATCCCGGGGGCCTCGCGGAAGCGGGCGAGCTCGTCCATGTCGCCGCGGGCCAGCGCCTCGGCCGCCCAGGCATCGAAATCGCGCGACCAGCCGGGCTCGCGGGCGCCCGGCCTCCAGTCGGTGAGGTAGGGCAGCCCGTGGGTGAGGAAGCCCGAGCCAATGAGTAGGACTCCCTGGTCGCGCAGCGGGCGCAGCCGCTCGCCCAGCGCCATGAGCGCCTCCGGGTCGTGCGCGGGCAGCGACATCTGGATCACCGGGATGTCCGCGGCGGGGTACATCACCTTCAGCGGCACCCACGCCCCGTGGTCGAGCCCGCGCGAGCGGTGCTCGTGGAGCGGCATGCCCTCGGGCAGGACCGCGCGTACCTGCGCAGCAAGCGCTGACGCATCCGGGGTCTCGTAGGTCATCCGGTAGAAGTGCTCGGGGAATCCGGAGAAGTCGTAGACGAGCGG
>JBPCSL010000078.1:0-7356 GCA_051007175.1 Candidatus Nanopelagicales bacterium | reverse complement strand
TTGGCGCGCGGGGCCGGTGACATCCCGTCGACGAGGCCCTCGGGCCAGCGCCCGGTGACCATCGCGTAGAGGACGCATCCGAGCCCGTGGATGTCGGGGTCGACGACGGGCATGCCGAGTGCGGCGTCGGGCAGTGGCTCCGGCGGCCACAGCGCGGCATCGACCGCCAGTCCGCGCACGCGCACGACATTGATGTCGCCGAGCAGGCTGAAGGGGTCGGAGAGGTCGGCGGTCTCGGCGATCATCAGCGCGGCGGGCCGCAGGCGGCCGTGGTGCACGCCCGCCTCATGGCTGTGGCGCAGGGCGATCGCGACCTGGCGGACCAGCGGGAGCGCCTCCGCGGCATCGATGGGCTCTCCCTCGCGCTCTTCGTAGATATCCGTGAGCGTGCGCCCGTCGACCCACTCGTTGACGATGACGAGGTATTCCTCATCGCCGTCGGTGAGTTGCGCGCGGTCGAGCACGTCGAGAACGGCGATGAGGCGCCGCTCGTCGACGGCGGCGGCGTGACGGGCGGCTGTGGCGACCGCGGATGCGCGGGGATCGTCGGCGGGAAGCAGTCGCAGGGACACCGGGCGCTCCAGCGCGGGGTCCCATCCCCGCCACAGCTGGACGCTCCCCGTGGATGAGACCAGGACCTCGAGCAGGTAGCGGTCGATGCGCTGCTCGGTCACGTGACGAGCCTAGGTCGCATCGTGTCCCGATGGCGGGACGAGCGGGTCGGCCGAACGGTGGATGTCATGCGCGACGCAGTCGGCGTCGGACGAGGTCGGCCACGTCGGCGACCTCCTGGATGCGCATGGCCCAGGCAGCGGCGAGGTAGACGAGCGCGCCCACGACGCACATGGCGAGGACGTCGATGACGGTGAGCCAGGCATTCGCGTAGTCGGGGCCGGTGAGGGTCGCCGACAGGACCGCCTCCACGCCGTACATGACGCAGAAGGCGACGAACCCGGCGATGGCCATGCGCAGCAGCGAGCGGACCGTGGCCCAGGACTCCAGGCCGCCGAGCCGTCGGGCGAGCAGGATCCAGGACACGATGAAGGTCACCCAGAAACCGCACACGTAGCCGAACGCGAGGGCGGCGATCTGGCTCCCGCCGGAGACCGCGTAGAAGAGGGGCACGGCGACGGCGAGGGCCACGACGTTCATGAGGAGGCTGGCGATGAACGGGGTGCGCGTGTCCTCGACGGCGTAGAAGCCGCGGAAGAGCACGTAGAAGAGCGTGAAGGGCAGCAGGCCGAGGACGAAGACGCTGGTGATGGTGCCGGTGAGGGTGGCCTGCTCGGGCGTGGCGGCTCCGTAGCCGAAGAGCAGTCGCGCGATCGCGGGCGCGGCCACCATGAGGATGGACGCGATCGGGATGATGAGCGCGGCCACGAGTCGCATGGCGCCGGCCACGTCGGCGCCCACCTGCTTCAGTCGCCCTTCGTGCGCCACCCTGCTGAGCGCCGGCAGCAGTGCCGTGACGATCGAGACTGTGATGACGCTGTGCGGAAGCATGAAGATGAGATGCGCCTTCTGGTACGTCGTGAGGCCGGCGGCCGTCGTGCCCGCATCGGCGGCGTTGACGTTGGCGAGGGTGGCCAGGCGCGTGATGACGATGTAGCCCGCCTGGTTGACGACGACGAGCAGCAGGGTCCACAGGGCGAGGTGGCCGGCCTTGCCCAGGCCGCTGCCCCGGAAGTCGAAGCGCGGCCGCCACACGTAGCCCGCACGCCAGAGGACCGGGATGAGGATGAGGGCCTGCAGGGCCACGCCGAGTGTCGTGCCGATCCCGAGGATGGCGATCTGGTCGGGGGTGAGGACGCCATCGGCCGCTGCCGCAGTGCCCGCGATCGCGAGGAAGAGCAGGAAGGTCGCGATCGCGACGACGTTGTTGAGGATGGGGGCGAACATCGGAGCACCGAAGCGTCCGCGGGAGTTCAGCACCTGGCTGAAGAGCGCATAGATCCCGTAGAAGAAGATCTGCGGCAGGCACAGTCGCGCGAAAGCCGTGGCCAGCTCTCGCTGGGACTCGCCGTATGCCGATGTCGCGTAGAGGTTCACGAGCAGCGGCGCGAGCAGGATGGCGGCGATGGAGAAGAGCAGCAGGACGATCCCGGAGAGCGTGAGCAGTCGATCGGCGTACGCCTTGCCCTCATCCGCATCGTCCTTCATGTGCCGGACGAGCTGCGGGATGAAGACGGCGTTGAGGGCGCCGCCGATGATGAGGACGTAGAGGACGTTCGGCATCGTGTTGCCGAGTGAGTAGGCGTCGGAGACGACGTAGAAGCCCAGCGCCGCGGTCATGGCGACGTCGCGGAGGACTCCCGTGATGCGCGATGCCACGGTGCCGATGGCCATGACGGAGCTGGACCGGATGAGGCCCTGGTTGCTCGCGCGCACCTCCTCGTCGCTCACCGCGGAGTTGTCGGCGGCCGCGAGGGCTGTATCGGTGGGTGGCAGGGGCTCGAGCGCGGGCTCGAACTCGGCCGGCCCCTGGGGTGCGGCGACGGCAGCGGGATCGGGTCGGTCGTCGCTCACGAGGGGGTCACCGCCGTCGTCGTGCGCCGCTGCCGCGCGCGGCGCACGATGTCGAAGACCACGAGCAGGACGAGCAGGGCCGCGGCGGCGAGGGCGACCCAGAGGGCCGCGCGAGAGTAGGCCGTCGTGCGCAGCTCCATCGTGACGGGAGCTCCGAAGGGACGCCCCTGGGCGTCGACGAGCTGGACCGCCACGGGGAGCGCATCGCTGCCGACGATGCGGACGGGGATCTCCAGGCTCGCGCGCTTGCCCGGTTCGATGTCCACGGGCGCCACGGCATCGGACGACAGGCGCGCCGCAGGACTGCCGAGAAGGGTCACCCCGATCCGCACGGACTCGTCGAAGTCGTTGGCGACGGTCACGGGGACGCTGCCGCGGTCGCCGGAGAACGTGACGCCGTCGCGCGGGACGACGTACACCTTGGCCACCTCCGCGTCGACGGCCGCCTGGGTCGCGGCGAGGAGCGAAATCCCGTTAGCGGGGCGAGTGCGCCACGCGCTGGACTCCGCGCGCAGTAGCGCGGCCATGATCGGATTGGTGAGGGACAGCGGGTTGGTGACGACACTGCGCAGGGAGTCCACGCTGTCCTGCACGCCCGTGACCCGCGTGAAGTAGGCGTGGCTGAGCTCGCGGCCGCGTGCCTTGGCGTCGTAGGGCGCCACGGTCCGCACGTCGGTGGTCGCCGGCTGGGCAAGGAGCGTGTCCACGGGGACGAGTCTCGTCCACGGCGTGCCGCGCAGGGAGGCGAGCAACGCCCGCAGCAGCCGCGGATTGGGATCCCAACGGGTGCTCCCGGCGGAGGCCACGAGGGAGCGGCCCGCGGGACCGCCGTCGAGTGCGACGAAGGCGAGCTCCGAGAGGAAGCGTTGCCGCGCGGCCAGGATCTGCGACTGATTGCCCTGCGGCATGGTGAGGGAGTCGAGCAGTCCACTGTCGATGATGAGCGCTCGCACGGGGCCAGACCCGGTCGCGAGGTCAGTGTGGCCCGTCGGCGTGTAGTCGAGGGGACTGGCCAGGGGCACCGCGCCCTCGCGCACGACGACGGCGCGCACGCCGGAGGACGCGAGGAGGTCCAGGGTGCGCGGATCGACGCGCCCGCCCGCCGCCCAGGCCACGGTCGCGTCGGGCGCACGCCCCACTTGGTCGCGGAGGAGATCGGGTGCACTCGTGACGGCTCTCACGATGTCGGTGTCGAGCTCGGCGTGCTGGGCGGCGTCCGCGTCGATGTCGGCGTAGGGGAGGGAGAGCAGTGGTGGCGGGGGTGCGGGGGTGCGATCGCGCGGCTGTCGGTCGGCGCCCAGCACCTCGCGCGCCTCCTGCGACCACTGGGCGGCCGCGGCCTGCGCGGAGCCTGGCCGGATGTCGCCGCCCTTCTGCACGAGATAGCCATCGGCCATGTCGGAGACCATCTGCAGCGCCTGCGGGTCGACGACCCAGGACACGCCGCGTGAGGTTGCACCGACGTCGAGGAGGTTGCGCAGCCGGCCGCCCTCGGAGACCTCGCGCGGTACCAGGTCGCCGAGAAGGACGCCCTGCGATGTCTGCCCGGGCCAGGTGGCCAGGGGCCACAGCCAGGTGACGCTGATGGGCGCCGTGTCGGGCGGGACGTAGGGCAGCAGGGCCTGCGCACTGCCGAGGATGACGTAGCCCGCGGTGCCGTAGCCGACGACCTCGGCCCCCACGACGTAGACGCCGGGATCGCCGAGCGGGAGGTCCGCGGTGCGCACGGTGATCCGGAACTCCCCGCTCATGCCGGGCCCGAGGATGTCGGCGATGGGCGTATCGGTGGAGTAGAGCGGAATCGCATTGGGCACGGGGTTGCCTCGCGTGACCTGTCGCAGCGCGCCCCGGTCGGGCATCGGCCCGCTCGAGAGGGTGAGCCGCACGGAGACGGCGGTGAGGTCGTCCAGCCCGGTGTTGGCGACGTGGCCGCTCACGGACAGGGACGTACTGTCGCCGAGGGCCACGGGGGCAAGTCCGGTGAGTGAGACGCTGACCGGGTCCTGCGACACGTCCTCAGCATGGGTGCGCGGCAGGGTGCCCGTCAGCAGGGGAGCGGCGGTCAATGCCAGCAATGTTGCCGCGACGATGCCTGCGGCGCCGCGGGGCCTCACCCAGCATCCGCGAGGAGGTCCGGCAGGCGATCCATGAGCCGGCGCTCGTCGGCGTAGGCCAGCCGATCGCGGATGCCCGCGAGCGGGACCCAGGCGACCTCGACGACCTCGGCGTCCTCGTCGGAGAGCTCACCGCCGGACGCTTCCATCAGGTAGTGGTGCACCGTCTTGTGAATGCGTCGGTTCTCCGCCATGAACCAGAAGTCGATGACGCCGAGTGGCACGAGGATGCGGCCAGTGATGCCTGTCTCTTCCTGCACCTCGCGCAGGGCGGCGTCCTCGGGGGTCTCCCCCTCCTCGAGGTGACCCTTGGGCAGCGACCACACGAGCCGGCCGCGGCGGTCATGCCGGGCGATGAGGACGGCCTTCGGCTCCGACCCGGATCGGTCGATGACGAGGCCGCCGGCCGACGTCTCCTCGACCTTGGGCACCCGCGTGCGTCGGGGGATCCCGGCAGGGGCGGCCGTGCCGGCCCGCGGGGCAGCGTCGGGGGCCGTCGAAGCGCCCGCACCGCCGCGCCCGCGGCGACCGCGCTTGCGCCCGCGGCGGCTTCCGGAGTCGGGGGAGCCTCCGGATTCGGTCATGCCCCGAGGATACGGCGACCCGGGAGCCCGGCCCGCTCCCTCTAGGCTCCCCCCATGTCCCAGGGCCGGCCGAGCGCGGTGGTGCTACTGGAGATCGCCGATCTCCTCGCGCCCCTCGCCGCCCGCTTCACCGAGGCCGGCCACGAGGTGTCGCTCGTCGGGGGTCCGGTGCGGGACATCCTGCTGGGCCGCGGCACCACCCATGACCTCGACCTGACCACGGATGCTCGCCCCGAGGAGATTGAGGCCCTCGTGAGCGGCTGGGCCGATCACGTGTGGGACGTGGGCATGCGCTTCGGGACGGTAGGAGCCCGCAAGGACGGCCACCACCTGGAGATCACGACGTACCGCTCGGAGTCCTACGACCCGGACTCGCGCAAGCCCGAGGTGAGCTTCGGTGACTCCCTCTCCGGGGATCTCGCCCGCCGCGACTTCACGGTCAATGCGATGGCGGTGCGGCTGCCGTCGCTGGAGTTCATCGACCTCCATGACGGCATGCTCGACCTGGGCGAGGGGATCCTGCGCACGCCGGGCACCCCCGAGGACTCCTTCACCGACGATCCGCTGCGGATGATGCGCGCGGCCCGCTTCGTCTCGCAGCTCGGCTTCTCCATCGCTCCTGAGGTGCTCGTCGCGATGGGCGCGATGGCGTCGCGACTGGAGATCGTGTCCGCGGAGCGCATCCGCGATGAGCTGGCGAAGCTGCTCATGGGCACCTTCCCGAGACGCGGACTGGAGGTCCTGGTCGATACCGGACTGGCGGCGTACGTCGTCCCCGAGCTCCCCGCGCTGCAGTTGGAGCTCGATGAGCATCACCGCCACAAGGACGTCTACCAGCACTCGCTTACCGTCATGGAGCAGGCGATCGACCTGGAGACCTCGCATGAGCCGGCCTCCGAGCCGGACCTCGTGCTGCGGCTCGCCGCGCTTCTCCACGATGTGGGCAAGCCGAAGACGCGGAAGTTCGAGGGTGATGGCGGGGTGTCCTTCCACCATCACGAGGTGGTGGGGGCGCGCATCGTGAAGAAGCGTCTCACCGCACTTCGCTTCCCCAACGAGGTCATCGATGAGGTGTCGAAGCTGACGGAGCTGCACCTGCGATTCCACGGCTACGGCACCGGTGAGTGGACGGACTCCGCGGTGCGCCGCTATGTGCGGGATGCCGGCGACCAGTTGGTGCGCCTGCACAAGCTCACCCGCGCTGATTGCACGACACGCAATCGCAGGCGCGCCGAGGCACTGCAATCGGCGTACGACGGACTGGAGGAGCGCATCGCGGTCCTCGCCGAGCAGGAGGAACTCGCGTCGATCCGGCCCGACCTCGATGGCCACCGGATCATGGAGATCCTCGACGTGAAGCCGGGCCGAGACGTCGGTGCGGCATACGACTTCCTGCTCGAGCTGCGCCTGGACCGCGGCCCCCTCGGCGAGGAGGAGGCCGAGCGCGAGCTGCGCGCCTGGTGGGCCGAGCGCGAGGCCTAGGCGGCCGCGACCTCCGCCGGCTTGTCGGCCCTGCTGCCCGCCGCAGCCCACACCTGGATCACGGCGAGCAGGATGAGGGAGATGACCGCCGCCCAGATGGTGCGTGCGACGTCCAGATCACCCCCGATGAGCAGGATGAGGAGAAAGAGAACCAGGACTCCGGCGCGCAGCCAGCGTGCATTCGCCGCCACCCAGGCACCTGAATTGACGATGGGTCCCGGAGGGATCGTGTCGGCCACCTTGCCCGCGAGGTTGTTGACGGCCTTGCGCAGCTCGCCGGCCCAGCGTGCATCGCAGAGGTATAGACCGATGGCGAGGACGATGATCCCGATCATGACGGTGACGACGGACGCGTTGTAGAGGAAGCGCAGCAACGTGTCGTAGAAGGTCTGCGACGCCTTCTCGAACGGCGTGCCCTCAAGGGTGTTGACGAAGACGTTCTTGGCGACGCCGAGGCCGAAGTAGAGCAGCAGTCCCTCGACCGCGATGACTCCGCCGGCCCAGGCGACCATGCGGGGGCGCCGTCGCGCGAGGAGGATCGCGATGATGAAGAGCGCGATCGCCACCCAGACGAGGATGGTCGCGATGGGCGAGGTGAACGAGTAGATCGTCCGGACCTGGGCGAGCTGGGGGGCCTCGAGAAGGACGAT